>NZ_JAWLJU010000001.1:300000-600000 GCF_037120705.1 Pseudoalteromonas sp. UG3-2
GCCATCATGAATGTGTGCAGCACTAAAACCTTCCACACCATCGTAATCCAAAGTAGCGCGGAACTGCATTAAGTTCTCGTCCAGCTCAACGCTGGCAGTGGCCGTTTGCATGGAATCGTTCATGGGTACTTCTTGCTTGCCGCTTAGGGTTAGCTCGAAGGTTTTAGTCGCTGAAAACTCAGGGGCCGGTGGCGGCGTTGGTGGGGTTACGGTTACGTCGTCATCGCTATCACTGCATGCTGCTAGCAGCATCAGGCTAGCGCTTACTATATACTTTTTCATTATACTCATCCTGTAGATTCGATTAAAAAGGATGACTTTTTAGTCATCCTCTCAAACCCTACGGGAGGTAATGAACAAAAGTTCATCAAAATAATAATAAATTTTATTACCACTTTAATTATTTTGTTGCTGGGCTCAGCAGCCAAACACTTTCCTCAGCCTCTTTTAATCCTTTAAGGCCACCTTCTACCGGAGCTCGGGCCAATAAGTCTAGCTGGTAATGGGGGTGATAGTAGTCCGTCACCATGCTCGGCATAATGGCAAAAGGAGGACCCGACATGGCGGTTTGATCATATTCAAAGCAAATCAGCAGTTGCTTTGCGTTATTGCTTAACCGCATTAACTGTTTGCTGTAAGCCGCTCTCATGGTGTCGGGTAATGCCACCAGCGCCGCCCTATCGTAAATCGCGTCTATGGACTGAATTTGCTCGGGGGTTAAGGTAAAGAGATCGCCCACAAAAACACACAGATTGCCGTATTGGTATTGTTTATGTTCGCCACAGGTGGTGACGTGGGGATTGAGTCCTAACTCTTGAAATAACGCCACTATAGCCGACTCGTTCAGCTCGACGCCCACGACCTCATGACCTCGAGATAAGAACCAGCTTATATCTAGGCTTTTACCACATAATGGCACCAATATTCTGCTATTTGCTGCTAAGTTTAACTTTTCACCAAAACTGGCCAGCATTCGATTTACCTTGCCTTCGTGGAAACCTATGTCGCCCTTTTCCCACATTTGATGCCAAAACTCTGCTTCCATCTTTTTCTCCTTTAACGTTTCTGAACCAGCACTGTAAAACCTCAAGCTTACTATAGGTCAAGTGGGTATTTTCAAATTCTCGCAATAATTTTGACAACTTGCTGCCACATCAAAGTCATCTCAATGTGATTAAGTACCAGCAACGATAATAATATGCAGGAAATCACCATGTTTAAACATTCAGTTATTGCTTTAGCGCTGTCTTCTTTATTAGTGGGTTGTTCACTGGACGGAGACGATGGCGCTCCAGGACCGCAAGGGCCTCAAGGTAATGCCGGCGTCGATGGCAGCAATGGCCAAAATGGCGTTGATGGCCAAAACGGCAGCGATGGTGCCGACGGTCAAGATGGTCAGGACGGCGTTGATGGCAAAGATGCCAACAGCCGATTGAATATCAACCTTATTGGTCGCGCCGTATTAAACGCACAAAGCCCTGAAGGCGCAGCAGAAATTGTCGCTTATCAGGCTTCTAAGCAGTGGATATATGCCATTAATAGCTCTGGCGATGCCGCAGTGGTGGATATTATCCCGGCGACAAGCTTTGATAGCGCCGCCTTGGTGAAAAACAATCAAGGGGTGATCACAGCAACCAACCTCAACTCAGCCATCACCCTTGAGCTCAACGCCAACACGCCCGGAGAGGCCAACAGCATCGCCATTGATGAAAATAACCAATTACTAGCGGTGGCCATGGCGGCAAAAACCACAGGTGAAAATGGCCAGATTGCGTTTTACGACATCTCAGGCGAAACGCCTAGCTTTATTAAAAACGTTATGGTTGGCGCTTTGCCAGATATGGTGACCTTTAGCCACGATGGCAACAAGGTGGTCGTGGCTAACGAGGGCGAGCCTGCAGGGGATTACAGTGTTGACCCCGAAGGCAGCATCAGTGTTATTGATATCAATAATGGTGTTATTAGCAATACTGCCATCCAAATCGATTTTACCGTTTTTAATGGCCAACAAGCTGAACTAGAAGCAAAAGGCATGGTGTTTGCCAATCCGACCGGCCGCACCATTAATGGCAAGCTTATCAATACCACGGTGGCGATGGACCTTGAACCTGAGTACGTCAGTATTTCTAAAGATAACCGCTATGCTTACGTTTCTATTCAAGAAAACAATGGCCTAGCAGTAGTTGATTTAAGCGATAACAGCCTCTCTTTAATGGGTCTTGGCTTTAAAGATTGGTCCAATTTAGTGATGGATGCGTCTGACAAAGACGGTAAAATAAACCTCAAACAATACCCTGGTCTGTACGGCATGTATCAGCCCGATACGATTTCAAGTTACACCTGGAAAGGTGCAAACTTTATTGTGACGGCAAACGAAGGGGACGGTCGCGAGTACTTTTTCGACGCCACAGATGCAGCTGATTGTACAGCCAAAGGCGGCCTTGACTATGATGCAGACGATGGCTGTCTTGCTTATATTGATGAGTCACGCACTGAAGATTTAACTCTTGCCAGCAATTTCGCTTATTTGAACAATGATGACGACGACATTGGTCGCTTAAAAGTCACCACTGTAAAGGGGGATGACAATAATGATGGCCAATATGAAACACTATATACCTATGGCGCGCGTTCTTTCACTATTTGGGATAGCAATGGCTTAGTGGTATTCGACTCCGGTGATGACATGGAGCGCATCACGGCATCCGTGCACGGTGCCAGCTTCAATAACGACGAAGATGAAAACGAAGGCGACACTCGCTCAGACGCGAAAGGCCCAGAGCCTGAAGCATTAGCACTCGGTGAAGTTGGCGACCGTACGTTTGCCTTTATTGGTCTTGAGCGAATGGGTGGGATCATGGTGTATGACATTACCAACCCTTATGATGTTCAGTTTGAAGATTACTTTTATAACCGTGGGGTGATTGAGGGCGAAGACATTAGCGGAGACCTAGCCCCAGAAGGGATGCGCTTTATCCCCGCCGCACAAAGTGCCACCGGCGAAGCGTTATTGGTGATCGGAAATGAAATTTCCGGCTCTGTTGCCGTGTGGCAAATCGCAGAAAAATAATCATTATCGAACCCTATGTGGCGCGAAGCAATTTGCGCCACACTTTTATCAAGCCACACCTTAATCAATTGATGATTTAGCGCTCTAGTAAGGTCCGTATTGTGTCTGAAAGCTGCTCAGCGCTGGTTCTTATCTCGGTCATCACATCACTTACTGCGTGAATATTTTCTAAGCCGTGCTCTGTACTTTCCGATACCAACTTCATCATGTCATTCACTTGATTAGTCAGTACTTCGTTGTTCTTGACGACCTCATTAATTTCATCGGTTGAGGTTGTTGTTCTAGCCGCAAGGTTTCTAACCTCATCTGCTACCACCGCAAAACCGCGACCTTGTTCCCCTGCTCTTGCCGCTTCAATTGCTGCATTAAGAGCTAACAAATTGGTTTGCTCCGCGATAGCACTGATAGTAGATACGATTGCAGAGATCTCTTTTGATTGCTCGTTGAGCTGCATTATTAGGTTAGAGGCATCGAGCACCTTTTTACTGGTCGTGCTTGCTTCATCCACAGCATCAGCTAATTGTATTACCGCGTCTTTTGCAGTCTCTTCAGTCTTTTCTGATGTTTGTTGGGCAATCAATGTTGCCTCTTTGATTTGCTCGGCATTTTCAACACGTGATGTTATATCGGTTGCAAATTTGATGACTTTTTCAACTCGCCCATCACTGTCAAAAATAGGGTTGTATGTGGCTTCTATCCAGGCGTCACTGCCGTTTTTACATACTCTTTGAAAACGGCCAGACTTATGCTCGCCACGCGCTAGCTCTTGCCAAAAGTTGGGATGTTGCTGATAAAAGGATTCTGTGCAGAATATTTTATGATGTTGCCCTTTGACTTCTTGCTCGGTGTAACCCATCAGGTTAAGAAAGTTTTGATTCGCAGTTACGATTGTACCATCTGGCATAAACTCAATAGTGGCCATTGATTTATCTAACGCTTTTGCCAACGCTTGTTGCGCTGCTAACTGCTGCTTTTCTTTAGTAATATCCGAAGCTATCTTTACTACTTTGGTAACAATGCCATTTTCTGCTATTGGGAAATAGGTAGCGTCGAGCCATATGACCTCGCCATCCTGTTTTATACGCTCAAAATGACCAAACTTCGCTGTGCCTTTTTTGAGGTCTTGCCAAAAGGCGCGATACTCTGCCGTCTTGGCGTAACTGGGTAGACAAAAAATACGATGATGCTGACCAAGCACTTGTTCTTGGCGATAGCCCACCGCAGCTAAAAATAAGTCATTCACGGCGATGATTTCACCATCTGGTGTAAACTCAATCTTCGCAACGCAATTTTCAACAGCTTTAATAAATGCTTTTGCATCATTTAACTCTTTGACTAGCGCCTGTGTTTCAAGGGGCTGCTTTCTAAATATGTTCACACGCTATCCCAACGTAAAATTACGAAAAAAGTATTACACACAAACTAGCCATCAGCAACTAATTATAGATAAAACCCAGAATTAAAGCGTTATTTTTCACAAGTAGTTAGGTCAATTCCGAGCCATTTTGAATAAGCTTGATAGAAGAGATAAAAGACACCCACTTTAAAGTGCTGGCAAAGAATAAAAGAAGAGTTAAAGATAGAAAATTTAATAAGACACTGACCTCGAGTTTAGGTTCGAGTTAAATAAGTTAGGAAGACAACCACCTCCCCCCTCATCGAATAAAAAAACTGCAATTAAGACAAATACCAAAAATAAATGTTTACAACTGATAAACAATAAATTAGCATTGTTTTGTTCCATTGAGACAATCCCTGATTGGATATTTAACCGTCACAATTGGACTCCCGAGAAGTAGAGCTTGCTGACTAGGATGTTGGCATTATTGGGATTTCCTTGGCACGGCTTGTTGCTATTGGAGTTTTTATGCAGGCCAGGTTGGCCTGCTTTTTTCGTTGTTGATGACATTGGATAAGGCTTGCTCAGCACTAACGACCTAGTTACACTTGTACCTGCGTTTCTTAAACTTAAGTGAATAATGTCTGTACTAAGAAAACCTTTCTCAGTCCTCGTTGTTATTTATAATGACGCAGGACGATTTCTATTGCTGCAGCGGGCCGACGACCCAAACTTTTGGCAATCGGTAACAGGAGGAATAGACGAAGGTGAAACACCGTTACAAACGGCTTATCGAGAGCTGAAGGAAGAAACGGGTATTGACTGCCATGCTCTAAACCTATCGCTCACGGATCATCAAAGAACGCACCATTATGAAATTCGCCCACAATGGCGACATCGTTATCAACCAGGGAGTTTGATAAACACCGAACATGTTTTTAGCGTTAAGGTGCCCAATTCAATCACCATCACGCTAGCAGCTGCTGAACACCTCCAATTTGAATGGTTAAGCGCCGCTGAAGCTCATCAACGCGCATGGTCGGACAGTAATAAAATGGAAATTATGCAGTTATCTTCTGGCTTATTTATAGCTGAGTAGATTTCAATTTATTATGACAGGAGAAATACAATGCTCCCCACCTTTCAAACGCTTGAGACGCCCTGTTTACTGGTAGATAAGGTCGCTTTTTTACATAACATATCAATGCTGGAGTCACACTTGGACCACTTTGAGGTCGCCTTTCGCCCACACCTTAAAACCGTCAAATCCATCGATGCCGCCAGCTATATCACACAGCCTAACGGTGGCTGTACCGTTTCTACCTTAAAAGAAGCTGAAGTATTTTCCGCAGCTGGATATAAGGATTTCACTTATGCAGTTGGTATTACTGAAGATAAATTACCTCGTGTGCTCGACCTAATTAATCAAGGTAGCCGAGTGACCATTTTGCTCGATAGCCTTGCACAAGCTCAATTTATGCACCGTTTTTGTGAGCAACAAGACTGCACAATCCCATGCTTAATAGAAATAGACTGTGACGGTAAACGCGCGGGGCTGAATGCCAGTGATAAGAGTCTTATTGCGATTGCAAAAATACTTGCAAACAAAGGGTTATATCAAGGTTTACTCACACATGCTGGCGGCGCTTATAGCTGTACCAGTAAAGAAGAAGTAGCACAATTTGCTGAACGCGAGCGCAGTGCTGTAGCAACTGCGGCCAAACTGCTTGAAAATGCCGGCATAGCCACCTCGATTACCAGTATTGGTTCTACCCCAACCGCCCTTTGCACAGAAAACCTCGACGGTATTTCTGAGGTTCGAGCCGGTGTCTATCCGTTTTTTGATTTGGTGATGGCTGGAGTGGGTGTCTGTGATATTGAAGATATTGCGTTATCGGTGTTAACTCGCGTAACTGGGGTGCATAGCCAAGATAAGCGTTTGTTTATTGATGCCGGTTGGATGGCTCTTTCTCGAGACCGTGGTACGGCGTCACAACAATACGATTGTGGCTATGGCCTAGTATGTGACGCGCAAGGTACTCTTATTCCAGGTTTAAAGGTAGTTAGTGCGAGTCAAGAACATGGCATTATAGAGTGCGAGCCTGGTTTTCCATTACCCGATATTCAACACGGAGAGTTGCTGCGGATATTGCCAAACCACGCCTGTGCAACCGCCGCTCAGCACCAAGGTTACCATGTTTATAGTCACGATGAAGTGACATATTGGCCACGATTTACCGGCTGGTAACAGCATTGAGTAATACTTTAGCCAGCTGTGGGAGAAAAGCTGTAAACACATTAAACCTGCAGTTTTTTCTTAAGTAAGCATTAATTACTCAGCTTTAAAGATGAGATAGTCTGCTTTATTAGTTGTTTAATTTGCGGATGATCTTGCTCTGGTAAAAAATTCAGGTGCGCATTTAAAAACTCAGGTTGTTGATACAGCTTATTGAGGGCAACATTTATGCTCCTTAAAAACGCTTCGCTGTGACTATGCTTGTTGCACATGAGATGGCCAATGCTGGACTTTGGCGCACCAGCCACCGTGTAGGCTTGGTACATAGCTTGATTATTTTTGCCATAACGCAACACTTCCACGGGAAAAGCCAAGATAAAATCCACTCTTCGCGATTCAAACATACGATGGGTGGTTTCGTAGTAACTGCTTCCACCTCTGAAAGTTTTATTTTTGCTATCGAGTGCCGCTAGAGCTTGATCATAAAAAACTCCATACGAGATAGTGTCGGAGATCACCAGTAGTTTGTCCGGATAAGCTTGAAAAAGCTTTTCGAGAGAAATGATTTCGCCGTCTTCATTTAGCACCTCCTTTGATAGGGGCGGTAAGCTTGCGTGTTGGTATAGCCGCCTGCTTATATATATATTTACTGGTTGACTGAACATATACTTTGCTTCCCGCTGGGTGTTTTTCACTTTGTTTAAGGTACACGCAGCGAAGCGACTAGAGTCTAAAGCTATCAAGGTACGATTATAACTGCCACCAATGAATTCGATATCAACGCTGTTTAACCTTGAGAAAAGTAAATAGTTGGTCGCCGCAGCAATATTTTGTGGCTGAGCCTTATTGGAGAGCACCGCAAGATCCTCCTCATCATCCAAGTAAATACGGATCGAAATGGGCTCAGCGTATACCGACCAAGCAGTAAGACAATATAGTGACACTATCCATGTTATACGAAGAACGTATTTTATAGTAGACACATTGGAGCCGCTGACTTTGCTAAATATTAACTAAAATTTAGTTCAATGCTGGTTGCTTGTAAAAGTTCGCAGCATTATTGGCCTGATAGGATGGTTTTAGAAAATACTAACCGTCTGGTTACGATAGCTTTTTTATATTGATTATTCTATATTAGGAACGGGCAAAAAATTATGCCTTGTATTTTAGGAGTTTTAACATGGATCCAGTCACACTTATTTTTCAATACTTGCTCACTATTGAAGCCTTCTTATTGGTTTTAGTTATTGTCACATTAAAAGGCAGTATCAAGTTTGTGCCGCAAAACCGCGCATGGCTAATAGAGCGCTTTGGCAAATATCAATCGACCAAAGAAGCGGGTTTAAACTTTATTGTTCCTTTTATCGATCGCGTAGCAGCTGATCGCAGCCTTAAAGAGCAGGCGGTAGATGTGCCATCGCAGTCGGCCATCACCAAAGATAACATTTCGCTGATAGTCGATGGCGTATTGTATTTTCGTGTTATGGATCCCTACAAGGCCACTTATGGCGTCGACGATTACATCTTTGCCGTAACACAGTTGGCGCAAACCACCATGCGTAGTGAACTTGGCAAGATGGAGCTCGATAAGACCTTTGAAGAGCGTGACCTGCTAAACACCAACATTGTGACGGCCATCAATGCTGCTTCTGATCCCTGGGGGATCCAGGTACTGCGTTATGAGATCAAAGACATAGTGCCTCCTAATTCTGTAATGGAAGCCATGGAAGCGCAAATGAAAGCCGAGCGGGTAAAACGTGCACAAATTCTTGAGTCTGAAGGTGATCGTCAAGCTGCCATCAATGTTGCCGAAGGTAAAAAGCAAGCACAAGTCCTTGCCGCTGAAGCGGAGAAAGCGGAGCAAATCCTAAGCGCTGAAGGTGAAGCAAAAGCCATTTTAGCAGTTGCAGAAGCCCAAGCAGACGCCTTGCGCAAGGTAGGTGAAGCGGCTAATACCGAAGAAGGCCAAAAAGCCATTCAATTGGATTTGGCCACCAAAGCAATAACGGCCAAAGAAGCCATCGCCAAAGAGTCTTCTGTGGTCCTGCTACCAGAAAATGGCACCGATCCAAGTTCTTTAGTAGCGCAGGGGATGTCTATCATTAATTCGCTGAATAAAAAACAAGGCTAGTCACCATGGAACTACTACTCGATTATTTACCGCAAACCCTTGTCGTGCTGGGTATTGCCTGCTTAATTGTTGAAGTGGTGGTTCTTGGCTTTGCCACCTTTGTGTTATTTTTCCTGGGGATGTCATTGGTGATCAGTGGCGGCCTCATGTACGCAGATGTCCTTGAGGCATCATGGCTAACCGCTTTGTGGTTTAATGCGCTCGTCACCACTTTATTGGCAGTATTTCTTTGGAAGCCCTTAAAGCGCACGCAAGAAACCTCTGATAATAAAGAAGTTCACAGTGACTTTGCCGAACTGACGTTTACTCTTGAAAAAGATCTTAATGCCGATAGCCGCACCTTTCATAGTTACTCTGGTGTTGCTTGGCAACTAAAAAGTAAACAGCCAATTGCTGCAGGTACAGAGGTCAAAGTAGTAAAAAAAGAAGTCGGAGCCTTTTGGGTAGAGCCTGTATGAGGTAATAACACTGTTGCAGGGATTAGTTAACGACTTCCTAAAAAAGGTGCTATACCTTCCAAAGTTATATAGACACCCACTGCAAATAATGGAAATAAAAATCAACTTCCTAGAATTTCGACTTAGCAAAAGTTATCTGGACACCCACTACAAGCAACACTAATTTGCAAAGTAAGTTGGTTTAACAATTAGTTTTGTCGAAAAATATAGCCATTACATATAGAAAGTAACTTGCACACTACCCAAACAGTACTTCTTTGATTAGTAGATACTTAGGGTGTGAGTAATCTAGCCACAGACTGTAAACTGAGTATGCTTGGCTTGTTATGCAAGTAGACGTTCAGAGTTTTTAATATCTTTTCGTCGTTTTTTACTCATGGTTTCGCAATAGCTGGTGATTGCTTGTGGCCGGCCTGCAGCGCCATGAAATACATGGGAAAACTGCGTTGTGAGTTTAGCCCAATTCTCGGGTTCAATGTTTAACCTTGCAAGAATGGGTTGTGTTTCGTCGATGTACCCGGCTTTATCGCTCCGTATGCTTTGCCCTGTTAATTCAATTAGCTCCAAGTAATACTCGAATTCAAAGGGAATTCCTTTCGTCATGTGTTTTTTAGGGTTTCCGGCAAAACGCAATAAACTGCTTGGCTGCTTACCATGCTTTGCATGCTCGATGCGTTTTTTAATGCTGGTGTAATCTGAAGTTTCAGGTGTTTTGGCCATGTCAGCACGAATAGGATTCAAGTCTACATATGCCATACAAGCGGCAAGTGCGGCTTCATCGAGTAATGCTTGTGACTTAAATCGCCCTTCCCAAAAGCGCCCTTTACAGCCATCTTCTTTATTTGCTCTTCGAGCAATGTCTTCATTGAGTACACGCATAAACCAACTGATACTCGCCAGCCTTTCCCTGTATTGACTGATTTGCACAGCAAGCATGACGCGCTCTGACTCATTGAGAGCCTCACCATTGATAAACTTGTTCGTGAGCCAACTTCCTTTATATAGCTTATGCCAACGCATAACTATGGCCCTATCTGACAAGCGTTTTGCTTTGTTATCATCGACATACAGAACAATATGAGTGTGGTTGCTCATCACGGCATAAGCACAAACATCAATGCAAAAAGCATTGGCCAGAAGTAAGAGCTTTTGTTCCACCCAATTGCGGCGGTGCTCATAAGATTTGCCAGTGACCATGTCTTTACCACACAAGTAGGCTTGCCTTACGCAGCGAGAAATACAGTGGTAGTACTTGGTATCGGCTAAACTGATCTGTCTTTTTCTGGCTGTTGCCATGGTGATGTCTCCTCAATCCTTGAGTACATAGCTAACAGTAGACAAGTTTTCGAAAAGGAACAAATTAGAGGTGGGTGTCTAAATAAAAGCTTTTCAACTTAACGCTAAACATAACAAGTAAAAAAAGCCACGCATTTGCGTGGCTTTGGAGCATTGCATGGGTGTATTATCAAATGGCTCGCATTTGATGTTGCAATGATTCTTTCCGTTAATGAGTTAAGCGGCTTGCTCGTCTTCTTGTCCTGAGCGGATCAAGTGGTCAAAAGCACCTAGGCTTGCCGTTGCTCCAGCCCCCATTGCAATAATAATTTGCTTAAATGGTGTGGTAGTGGCATCTCCGGCGGCAAACACGCCTGGAACATTGGTGGCGCCTTTGTCATCAATTTCTATTTCACCAAAGCGGTTTAATGTCACAGCGCTTTCTTTTAACCACTCTGTGTTTGGTACTAAGCCAATTTGAACAAAAATGCCAGCAAGCGTTAGTGACTTTGCCTTGCCTGTCACACGGTCAGTGTAATTAAGCCCGGTGACTTTATTGCCATCCCCTACCACTTCTGTGGTTTGGGCATTTTTAATAATCGTCACATTGGCAAGGCTCTTAGCTTTTTTGATCAAGACTTCATCGGCTCTTAAGCTGTCAGCAAACTCCAATACCGTAACGTGCTCAACAATGTTCGCAAGGTCTATGGCCGCCTCAATTCCTGAGTTACCACCGCCAATCACTGCAACCGGCTTGCCTTTAAATAACGGGCCATCGCAATGTGGGCAATAAGCAACGCCGCGACCTTTGTATTCAGCCTCGCCTGGCACATTCATGCTTCTCCAGCGAGCGCCGGTGGCTAATACCACCGATTTGGCTTTGAGAACTGCGCCGTTTTCCAGTGTAATGTCTAGGGTGTCCCCTTTGGTAATACCAGCAGCGCGCTGGTTTTTCATTACATCGACCTGATACTCATTAACATGCTCTTCAAGCTGAGCGACAAGCTTAGGCCCTTCGGTTTTCTGCACTGAAATAAAGTTTTCAATTCCGAGTGTATCGGCTACTTGACCACCAAAACGATCAGCCACTACCCCAGTATTCAATCCCTTACGAGCGGAATAAATTGCAGCGGAAGCGCCAGCGGGCCCGCCTCCCACAACCAGAACGTCGAACACGTCTTTGTCATTAAGTTTGGCCGCTTGCTTTTCGCCCGCTTTACTGTCTAATTTAAGGAGGATGTCCGCCAATGTTACCGCGCCTTGACTAAACTGCTCGCCATTAAGATACACCGTTGGCACAGCCATGATATTGCGCTCATCCACTTCTTGCTGGAACAAAGCACCATCAATCATAGTGGCTTTAACATTAGGGTTTAGCGCCGCCATGAGGTTTAGCGCCTGCACCACTTGCGGGCAAGTTTGGCAACTTAATGATATATAAACCTCGAAATTAAGCGGCCTATCGATAGTGGCAATTTGCTCAAGCTCATCGGCACTGGCTTTAGTTTCATGACCGCCTGAGTGCAATAGTGCCAACACTAGGCTGGTGAACTCATGCCCCATAGGCACACCGGAAAAGGTGATCTCACTTCCAGACTGCACACCTTTTACCACCATTTGTGGAATGCGTTCAGCCCCTTCAGCTTTGGTTACTGTAATTTTTTCACTTAGCGTTGCTAAGTCTTCAGCCAAGCTTTTTAGCTCTTGCGATTTTTTACTGTCATCAACAGCTATGCTCAGTTCAATCGGGTGTTGTAGAGAGCTAAAGTGGCTTTGTAATTGAGTTTTAATTTGATTGTCTAACATGTCGGGAAACCCTCTAAGTAAAAATTCGCAAAAACTAAATTAAGTAATGTGGAGCGCGCGAGGCGCTCCGTTTGGCTATTTAGATTTTGCCAACTAGGTCTAGTGAAGGTGCTAATGTTTCTTCACCTGGCTGCCAAGATGCTGGGCAAACTTCGCCATCGTGCTGAGCGATGTATTGTGCCGCCTGCACTTTACGAACCAGCTCTTTGGCGCTACGGCCGATGCCTAAGTCGTGGGTTTCAACTACTTTGATTTCACCTTCTGGGTTAATTACAAAAGTACCGCGTAATGCTAGGCCTTCTTCTTCAATCATCACACCGAAGTTGCGAGTGATTTTGCCAGTTGGGTCGCCAATCATTGGGAACTGGATTTTCTTGATGGTTTCAGAGGCATCGTGCCATGCTTTGTGCGTGAAGTGGGTGTCTGTTGAAACTGAGTACACTTCAACGCCCATTTCTTGAAGCTGTGCATAGTAGTCTGCAAGGTCGCCTAGCTCAGTTGGGCAAACAAACGTGAAGTCTGCTGGATAAAAGAATACGATTGACCATTTACCAAGTAGGCTTTTTTCTGATACATCAATAAAATCACCATTGTGATACGCGGTTGCATTGAATGGTTTGATTGTTGTGTTGATTAATGAATTGCTCATTGTTTTCCTCACTATGGTTTAGTTTGAATTAAGTTAGCGAGTCATCTCGCCTTGGCTTGATTACTAAGATAAGGAATGCTGAGCTTTAAATAAAACAGATTGTTTGGATTGTGGTAATCGAAAAAACTGATTACCTAACTTTGTCATGGGAAATAAGTGATCACAGAAGGCCCCTTTGCGGTATAAATGCCTAACAGATAAGGTATGATCACCTTGCAATCTAACTGCTGAGAGAATTTATGCACCCCTACTTCAATCATATTCAATTGGGATACCTAGGTTTTTTACCTTTTTTAGCCTGTATCGCTGGCACGCTGATGCTCGGTGCCACCAGTGAAATCCTCAATGCTTTTGTGTTTTACAGTTTAGGCATTTTAGCCTTTATGGCTGGCAGTTTGTGGCGCGCAGGCGAGCAAAGTCAAAGCCATGCCATCCTAGCCGTATTAGTGGTGATCCCCTACCCATTGATCAGCGCGCTGGCGCCACAGTGGCTCTTATCTTACTTAGCGGTGGCTTACTGGATTGTGTATGGCATCGAGCGCGCCATGCCGCGCTGGCAAGACTACCATAAAGATTATTGTAAGATGCGCACGGTATTAACCTCGTTGGTGTTTGTCAGTCACTTATTTATGATTTCGCAAGCATTAGAATTAACATAATAGGTGCTTACAACCAGTGAAACGTTTACTGATTGCCTTAACTTAGCTATACCTAAGATTACCTAGTCACGATTTTCGTCGACCTCGATGCCATGAAATATTACTTTCCGCTGTTGTTTATTTGGCTTATTGTTGCCGCTCTGCTGTGGCTGCAGTGGTCCATTGGGGTCGGACATTTTGAAAGTTATGAAGAAGTCATTTGGCTAGGCTTATCACTCACTTTACTTCGGATTATGCTCTATACCATAAGTAACCGCTTGATAAAAATCGCCATTGCCATTTACACAGCGGGGCTCGCCTTAGATGTTGCTGAAGATTTCTATGCAGGCCAAACCATTTCCTTGTTTTTGTTAGATACTTCCCTGAAAAACATTGGTTTTCTGCTGCTCAGTTACAGCCTTTTTGGGCTCTTTAAAAAACAAAAACAGATTAACCAAGAGTTGCAACAAGAGATTGTCAAACGCAAAGAGCTTGAAGCAAAAATGCACTATGAAGCCAACCATGATGCCATGACCGGTGTTGGCAGTCGCAAGTCTTGCTTTGAACATTTGCGCGACCACAGCTTCGACAATCAGTGGCTGCTGTATTTGGATCTCGATAACTTTAAACAAGTGAACGACACTCATGGTCACCACGCAGGCGATCAGGTATTAGTGCAATTTTGCGACAATATGCGGGCATTTTTTGGTGATAAGCAAGGCTTTCGGATTGGCGGTGATGAATTTATCGCGTTTGCCGATGGCGCTCGCCCCAAATTAGATGATGTAAGAGCGGCACTGATGAAGGGATTAGAAGATTACGACATCAATGTCAGTGTCGGCGTTGTCAGAGTCGAGCCTGGCCAGCCGCCCGATGTAATCATCCATGCGGCAGATGAAAAAATGTACCGTGACAAAAGCGGTAAAAATGTCCGCTCTAGCATTCGCAACTCTTCTGACTGAAATTAAAAAAACACTAGGTTCAACTAAAAAGTAATACATTGGTATGGTAGAGGTAATCAAACATTGCTAAGCTTCCGTTAATACCCAGTTAGTAGGAACAATCCGGTGTTTGCAAAACTCTTCTCAAATAATGAATCAGAACAAGCGCTTGTCGCAGCACAACAAGAAATCCTCCAGCTTCGTCAAGACAATGAACAGTTGGCAGCAGAAAACGAAAGCTTAAAGCAACAAGTTATCGAAGCCCAAAGTGAGCTCAACGACAACACCGACAACCAACTCTTGCAGTGTGCCTTAACAGGGCTCAGTCAAATTCAAGGGATCAGAGAAACCGTACTTGCCAGTTTTATGCACATCGAGCAAGAGAGTCAATCCATAGAGCAAGTTAACCAAGCTTTTGATAAATCAGAAAAAGCCCTAAAGAATATTTTAACTGGCATGGATGGGCTCACCAGCAATATGGATAGAATGACAGAGAACATTTCTGGGTTGTCGGAAATGGCAGACAACATCAACACCTTTGTTACTACCATCTCAAAAATTTCTGATCAAACTAACTTGCTGGCTCTAAACGCCGCAATTGAAGCTGCACGAGCTGGTGAAGCCGGACGTGGCTTCTCTGTAGTAGCAGATGAAGTCAGGGCCTTGGCCAATAACACCAATGAATCGGCCAATGAAGTGTCCGATTTGGTGAAAAAAATCATTGATACCACCCACACCACCGTCGGTGCGGTTGAGGAAATTCAAGCTGCAAACATTAATTTGTCAGACAGCATTGGTCATTTAAATGATGAGTATGAAGGGATCACCCGCTCTTGTGATTCGATGAAAAACACCATTTCCAGCTCGACCACGCAAACTTTTGTGCAAACGGTGAAACTTGATCATGTGGTATGGAAAGGCGATGTCTATAACGTCATTATTGGTAATAGCCACAAAAGCATTGATGACTTTGCCGACCACACAATGTGCCGATTGGGGCAGTGGTACGGTCAACAAGGTGCTCAGCAATTTGGTAACCACAATGCCTATAAGCGCCTTGAGTCTCCCCATCGTGAAGTACACCGCGCCGGAGTTGAAGCCATGAAACGCTTTCAGGCTGGTGACACACAAGCTGCAGTCAAGTTACTGAACCAGATGGAACACGCCAGCATGGAAGTAATGGAGCTTCTGGACCAACTAGCACATTAAGCGTTTCGCATGTGAACACCACCCGCTTCTCAATCAACTCGTGTGGGTAAGACAGCATTGTTGCTGTTTCCCACCATCGCAGATGTGCGTTGGTTTATTGCCGGCGCAGTATGTTTAATAGGCTATCGCTGTACGCTAAAAGCAGGTCATGAATAACCAGTGCTACCCTGATCTGTACAGGTTTGCTAAAGTAGCCCTTTTTTAGATTGACGAGCATTATGATTGTAGATAAACAGTGGCGTATTCTTACGGTGGGAGATGGCGACTTAAGCTTTTCACTGTCTTTGGCTAAACACCTTAAACCCGCTTATTTATGTGCCAGTGTCTACGACAGTGAAACCACTCTAAAACAAAAATATCGTCACAACGCCTTCGATGCGCTGCGCGCGCTGAATATTGAGGTACTCACAGGCTTTGATGTCACGCAACCGAGTAGCTGGCAACAATTAGGCACACAGCGCTTTGATGCCGTTATTTTTCAATTCCCATTACTGCCTGGGTTTGCTTCACACGCAGAATTTCAACAGCAAGCATTAACCATTAACACCCTAAACCGTCGCTTATTGCGACTGTTTTTACTGAACTCGACTCACTATGCCCTTGACCCCGATGGCCAGCAGCTGAGCATCATCACTTCTAAAGACGTTAAGCCTTATTTAGAGTGGAATATTGAGGGCAGCTTAACGCAAGACACAACACAACATTACCTGGGTCAATCTGCTTTTGATATTCACCAATTTCCAGAATATAAAATCCGCAATGTTGACCGTGATAAACACGTTAAAGACACCAGTGGAATTAGCTATTATTGGTCGCCGCTGGCTTTGCATCCGCTGCGCCAACAATTACATCAGCCGCCCTACCTAGAAGACGGCTTTTGTACTATTTGCCGTGCCGGGCCATTTCTCACGGATAAAGACCGTGAGGCACATTTTGGCGCTAAAAAACATCGCACAATGGCGGCACACGAACAGGCTTGGCAAGATTACTTGCAAGACAAGTCGCCTTTGTGCTCACGCATCTCAAAGGATAACAAGCTGAAATATTAGCAAACAAAAAGTAAGTAAATTACTAAATAAAGATTAGCTTTAAAAATAAAAGCATAAAATATACAAAATTCATTGAGCCATGTAATGCTCCCTATTAGACTACGGCCATTGATGCTTTTTGCTACCAGTGATTTGGTTTATTTGGGGTGCTGATGCCATTACTTAATCGCGATTTTATCATCGCAATACTTTGCTTATTGTGTGCCATGGTGACGATCCAATCTGGTGCTTCCATTGCAAAACAGCTCTTTCCTTTTGTCGGGCCAGAGGGCACCACGGCCTATCGACTGGGGTTTTCTGCCTTAATACTCTGCTTAGTATTTAAGCCTTGGCGCAAACTACCGAAAAACTGGCGGCCTTTTATTGTCTACGGTTTGTGTTTAGGTGGCATGAATATCACCTTTTATTACGCCATTGCCCGCATTCCCATCGGTATTGGGGTGGCGTTAGAGTTCACCGGCCCTCTGGCTGTAGCGCTCTTTTCATCTAAGCGCAAACGCGACTATTTATGGGTGGCCTTTGCCCTAGCCGGAATTTTGTTACTACTGCCCGACTTAGGTGATGTCAATGGCCTTGATCCGGTGGGTGTCCTGCTAGCGCTCGTCGCTGGGGCATGCTGGGCTGGCTATATTTTATATGGTAAACGTTCTGGTACCGAGGGCTCTGGTGGCACCACGGTGGCCATTGGCATGACGGTGGCAGCCTTGGCGGTAGTGCCATTTGGTGTCGTTTCACAAGGCAGTGCGTTACTGGATTGGTCACTCATTCCTCTGGGCATTGCCATTGGTTTACTTTCCAGTGCCCTGCCCTACAGTTTAGAAATGGTGGCGCTGCGCAAAATGCCGGCTCAGGGGTTTAGTATTTTAATGAGTGTGGAACCTGCCGTAGCGGCGTTGGCGGGTTTTCTTATTTTGGGCGAACTACTGACGCTGTGGCAATGGCTGGCAATTTTAATGGTTATTACCGCCTCAGTGGGCAGCTCAGTGTCTAATAAGGCTTAATAATATAATGCTATAAAGGTTGCCCCAGAGGGCAACCTCTCATGTTACCTTAATTCACCGTTGCTGCTGGCTTTGCTCAAGCGTTGGAGCTACCTCTGGTAATGGTGGCTCTTCAGCTGGTGGAAATAAAAACCGCTCTAACCACTGCTCTTGCTCCCAAAGCACATGCAAAATGCTCTCTCTGGCTTTATAGCTGTGCCCCTCTTGGGGCAGCATAACCAACCTTGCTTCACCGCCCAAACCATTGATGGCTGCAAACATCCGCTTTGACTGCATTGGAAAAGTGCCGGAGTTGGGATCTTCATCACCGTGGATCATCAACATGGGTTCGTTGATTTTCTCGGCATGGAAAAACGGCGACATCTTGGCATAGACATCTTGAGCCTGCCAAAAGTTACGTGACTCTCCTTGAAAACCAAACGGTGTTAATGAGCGATTATAAGCACCACTGCGGGCAATTCCGGTGGCGAACAAGTCACTGTGGGCTAACAAGTTGGCCACCATAAACGCGCCATACGAATGGCCTGCAATAGCAATTCGCTGCGGATCGGCAATGCCTTTTTCTACCAAGGTATCCACCGCCGCTTTAGCACTGGCCACTAATTGCGCTCTAAAGTTATCGTTAGGCTCTTCATTGCCCTCACCGACAATGGGCATGGTTGGGTTGTCAAAAATAGCAATGCCTTTGGCCAAGTATGGCATTGGCCCCCAGTAACCAATGTAGGGAAATTGATAAGGCGACTCACGCACTTGCGAAGCCACAGCTTTATCTTTGTACTCTAGAGGATAGGCCCACATCAGCACTGGTATGCGCCCTTTAGTGGGGTCATAATCGGTGGGCAAATAGAGGTTGCCGCTGAGCTCAACTCCATCTTCTCTTTGGTATTTGATCTGCTCTTTCACCACGCCCTTAAAAGCCGGGTAAGGATGTGCAAAGCGCGTTAACTGTTCTATGGTGTTAAACTGCTGATCACGAACAAAAAAGTTTGGTTGCTCTTGTCGCGACTCGCGCACCGTAATAAAGCGCATGCCTTCGTCGTCAAGCATCGCGCGAACACGCTCGTAATAAGGCGCCTCAGACTGCCAAAGGCGCGTGGTGGTATTGGTTTTTATGTCGTAACGGGACAAAAATGGCACATTGCCATTCTCTGAAGCGCCATCACCTGTCAAAAATAAATAGCGCCCGCCAACTAACTTTAACACCCTTGTGCCTAGGTCACTGTTTTCAAATACAAAGCGGCCAGGATCTTGGTAGGCGTCATTGTAACTGCGCTGTGAAAACACCACCCGATTGCGCTGCGGGCTTAACGGCGAAAACACCGATGTCCGTACACTACGGTCGCTAAAACGCCACTCTTTGAGCAGTGCCACGCTGTTATTAGCCCAATAAATACTGGAAAAGCGATGTTCAACCTTGGCAAAAAGCTTAGGCGCTTTTTTAAAGGGCGCACTGATACTATAGAGATAATCATGATGCTCTACTGTGGCTGACATATCACCGCCGTCTTGGGCTTCGGCCCAGATCAGAGTAGCGCCTTCATCCGCACGCCAGTGAATTTTGCGCGGCCCTGTGATCACACTGTCAAATCCTGCTGGTAATGAGTCGGCGAGCGGCTGTCTGGCCACTTCATACAATGGGAAGCCGCGCATGCCCCACACTTGCCAAACCGCAGGGAAGCGGCTGTAAGGCACCAGATAAGAAAACGGCTCGTCCATCATGCTTACCAGCAAGTTGGTGGAATCCGGTGAAACCGAAAAATGTTTTAGGTAAGTGGGGTTACCAATTTGCTGAGCATTGGCATTGAGGTTGAGCTTTATCAGCTGCCCTTGGGCATAAAACTTAAATAGTTTGATATCGAATGGATCTTGCAGCAAGTTTTGATACGTTCGAGTCGCGCCTTTTTTCCCCGCAGTGGTTTGGATCACCGGAGTCAATGCCGCCTTGGTTTTGGCTTCTGGCTGCTTGCCGTGATTAAAAGCAATATTCACAATCAACGCGCTGCTATCGGGTAACCACTGATAAGGCGTACTGGTCACCACGCCATTAAGGGTTGACTGCGTCAGCTGAGTTAATTTGCGTTTTTCAATGTCGTAAGCCCACAAGGTGGATTGCGTTGACTGCTCTAGAATAAACGCCAGGTAGCGACTGTCTGGGCTCCAATGTGGTGCGCGGATTTTTCCCTGGGGTAAGCCCGATACCTTAATCAAGGCGCCAGTGTCCACGTGCTTAAACTCAATGCCACTGTATTGTTGGCCGTTGCTACGCATAAAGGTATTGGGGTTAAACTTAATGCCAGCCAAAGCCTGCTCAGGTTGATCAAGCTCAGCCAAGCTGACAACTCTCTTGCGCTCTAACAATGCCAACCATTTACCGTTAGCGCTTAAGCGGCTCGCCGGGATCAGTGGCGCATCGACCAATTTAGCCAACTCAGCGGAGGGCGTTTGATACCCCTGAGTTTGTGCCAATACTGAGCTCATTGTTGACGTTATCAGAACGAGAAAAGCGAATAATTTTATGACGTTCACAGTGCTTACCTTAGTTCGACATTCAATCTGTGATGATATCTTGATTTTTACTCTATGTGCAGGGGTTTACGATTTATTGCCAAGAAAAGTTGCGGTACACTGAGCAATCCCATAAGCCATATCAGTCTTTATCACGATGAACAGCGATAAAAAGCCCGCTAAAGTAACTATTTTTGATGTTGCCGCCGAAGCGCAAGTGTCAAAGTCCACCGTGTCGTTAGTGCTCACCAACAGCGACAAAGTGAGCGACGTTCGTAAACAGCGGGTATTAGCTGCTATGGATAAACTTGGATATATCTACAATCGTGGGGCTGCGGCTTTACGGAGTAAGCGCTCAAATTTAGTCGCCGTGGTGATCAATGACCTTACCAACCCTTACTCGGCCCAATTGGCCGTGGGACTAGAAAAACACATTTACAGCCTGGGTTTGGTGCCCATGTTAGTGAACAGTGGCGAGTGTGTTCAACGCCAACAAGACTTAATTAAGACGCTGAAAGAATACAATGTCCGCGCTTATATTATGGTGCCAGCGCCCAACACCACTCGCGAGAGCCTAGATCAATTAATTGCAGAGGGCACTCCGGTTATTACTATGATGCGCGAAGTCGCCTTTGCCAGCGCGCCATGTGTATTACCCGACAATCAAAGAGGCTGTCACCTGGCAACCAACTACTTAATTGAGCAAGGCCACACGCAATTGGCTTTTATTGGTGGCAATGATGGTATTTCTGATTTTGCCGAGCGCCTTAACGGCTTTAAAACCGCACTGGCGGCACACCAGCTCAGCGAGGCCCCAGTGATACCCAGCCCCACCACCCGAGCAGGTGGACGAGACGCTTTCCACACTTTGCACGGCAGCCATCAAATCAGCGCCATTGTTTGCTTTAACGACGTGGTAGCTTATGGTGTGATTGAAGCCATGACCAGCGTCGGGATCATACCCGGTAAAGACATCAAGGTGGTGGGCTTTGACGACCTCGATGATTCGCAAATGATGCAGCCGGCACTGACAACGGTTCGCGTTGCGGCCGAGGACATTGGCAAACGGGTATGTGATGCCTTGGCTGATATGCTCAATGGCACGCCACCTGCAGCCAGAACGCTGGTGGGTGTCTCGTTAAAAATCAGAGACTCAGCCTAGTTTAGCGCGCTTTTTATCGCTTACATGTCTTGCCATTTAATCTAGCGCAAAAAAAGCCCCAATTGCTGACAAAAGTAATAGACATCGGCAGCAAACTGGATAGAATTCGCGTCAGTGCTGAGGCTGCTTTATTTTCCAACAACCCCACCTCAGCAAAACACTTCTACGCTTGATAATTTACCACTTTCCTTAGTAAAAACATTTATATGTTCCATACTGGGGAGGTGTTATGGTGAGTGTGTAATTGCAAATTAATATTGAGTCATAGGGTGCTTTGGCTCAGTGCAAACAAAATTAAGGCTTAGGTTCGTTGAATAACGCCACTTTTACAGAAAAACGTCGCTTCTTAGTGAAGCTTGGCAAAATGTTGCATAAATACGGTACTCCAGCATACCGCTTAGAGGCGCACTTAATGGAAGTCGCCACTCGGCTCGGGTTGAAGTCGTCTTTTGTCATGTCACCTACGTCCGTGACTTTTGTTATATGGACAGAAGGCCATGAAGACGAATACACCCATGTTGCTCGAGTCGACCCTGGCGATCATGATTTAGGTTCGCTCTCAGATACGGACGATGTCGCCACAAAAGTGCTTTCTGGTGAAATGTCGTTGTTTGATGCCGAGCAGCGTTTGGACGAGATCCTCAATGCCAAAGCGCCCTACAATCGAGTATTAACTGGCGTTGCCTTTGCCACCTCAGGTGGTGCTTTTGCCATGCTTATGGGCACCAGCTGGAACGATGTGCTTTGGTCGGGTCTGTTGTCGTTGATGGTTTATCTGTTTGTGCTTTGGGCGGGTTACTCTAAGCGTGTCACGCACATGTTAGAGCCTTTAGTTGCCATTGTGTCTGCCGTTGCAGCTTGTGCCATATCGGCTTACATTGACCCACAGATAAATATTCGTCTAGTGGTGCTTTCAGCGATTATTGTGTTTATTCCAGGTCTTGCTTTAGCGCTGGGCTTTGCTGAGCTTTCAGCTCGGCATTTAGTGTCTGGCACCGCTCGGGTGATGGACTCAATCATGCTACTGTTTAAGCTGTATTTTGGTGCGTTTTTAGGGATCAGTTTAGGTTTTGGCTTGTTTGGTCAGGTCGACTTTGTTCAGCCTTTGCCACTCCCCCGCTGGACCGCGTGGCTTGCCGTGCTGCTTTTATGTACCAGCCTAGTGGTGATGTTTCGCACTAAGCTTAAACATGCCAGCTGGTCGATTGCTTCTGGGTTTATTGCTTACGCCGCCAGCATCAGTGCTGCTGTGTACTTTGATTACGCCCTAGGCACCTTCGTTGGCGCTTTTGCTGTGGGGGTATTTAGCAATATCTTTAACCGTGTGGTGAATGCACCGGCCTCCATCGTGGCGATGCAGGGCTTAATCGTCTTGGTTCCCGGGTCAAAAACTTACATTGGTCTTAACTCGCTTATTGAAGGGCAAAGCTTTGTCTATGCCGATCATATCGGCCAGCAAACCTTTTTGATTTTCATGTCGCTCATCGCAGGACTCATCTTTGCTAATGTGGTGCTACCACCGAAAAAGAGCTTATAGTACCATTCTGACTTAATACTTGCTCAATTTGAGAGATTAAATCTGACGCTAGCTGCGTTAAAAATTTCTTATTTAGAACAAATAAATAGCAAAATTTTTGCCTTGCCTACACGGATGTAGGTACCTTGGCGGTAGCAGGACGCGAGAGCGGTGCTATCGACAAGATTTTCTCGCCTCAAAGTAGACCACTCAACTAAGCAAAATGGTAACCTTTGCGCCTCAGGCGGGCACAGTGCCGCCTGAGGCGAGCTCTCGCCTGCCACTGACCCCACTTAATGCTCGCTTAATCGCAAACATTGGTTTTTACAGCGTTGCCAAGTAGAATACCTTGAAGCTTCATCTTGAAGTTCCCTATAACAACAAGTGAATGAAATTTAGGACAAATAATGAAACTACTTAAGTCTGCATTGGCACTGGCGATGGGCCTAAGCTGCACGGCATACGCCAGCAGTGATACCATCACAGTTGAAGATATTCCAAAAATTCAATCGGTTAGCTCAACCGCGATCAGCCCAGATGGGGAAATGGTGGCATTCACCCGAGCAGTCCCTCGTGAGCTGTATGTGGATAAAAATGGCTCCCATTACCGTGAACTCTATGTGGTTGATGACGATGGCGTTGAACGCCCGTTTATTACCGGTAAAGTTAGCATTTCAAGTATTTCTTGGTCTGCTGATGGTCAGTTTATTTACTTCTTAACGAAGAAAAAAGACGACAAACAGCGCGCTTTATATCGCATCGCCGTCAATGGTGGTGAGGCGCAAAAAGTCATGTCGCTAAAAGGCACCAATATTTCATCTTACCGCTTGAGCCCAGATGGTAAAAAAGTGGCCATTTTAGCCATGCCAGCGGCGGACAAGTCTGAAAAAGAGCTGAAAAAGCTTGGCTTCATGGCTGAAGTGTATGAAATGGGTCTGAAAAACAAGCAACTTCACATTGTTGATTTAGCCCAAGCTGGCAAGCCACTGTCGCCTGACGCGCTTAACATTGAAGGTTACGTCAGCGATATTAACTGGGCTGATGACGCTTCTAAGTTATTAGTGAAAACGCAACCTACTGCACTTATCGACGATAAGTACATGAAATCGCAATGGCATGTGCTTGATGCAAACAGCCAAAAAGTCACTATGTCGTTCAAAACCGAAGGTAAACTAGGTGCGGCTGAGTTTTCTCATGATGGCAAATACATCGCTATCTTAGGTGCTGAAGACAAACACGACCCGGCAACGGGCCGCTTATATCTAGCGGATGCACAAAGTGGCGAAATTAAAGAGTGGATCCCGAACTTTATGGGTCACATTGGCGACTTTGAGTGGTCTAACCGCAAAAACCAGCTTACCTTTGTTGCCAATGTTGGCGTGGAAAGCTTTGTTGGCCAAATCAAGGTTGGCTCGAACGACTACAAGAAGTTGATCAAAGAAGGCAAGTTTATTGCGTCAAACCTGTCTATTTCGGATTCTGACAAAACCATTGCTCTGCGCGCCAACACCGCTAAGCACCCTAACGAAGTGTTTATGGTTCGTGGTAAAAAGGCCACTCGCCTATCAAACTCTAACCCTTGGCTAGATGGCAAACGCTTTGCTAAACAAGAGTCAATTACTCTAAAAGCCCGCGATGGCGTTGAAATTGGTGGCGTACTTATCTACCCATTGGATTACCAAGAAGGTCAACGTTACCCATTGATCATGGCGGTACACGGCGGACCAGAAAGCCATGATAAAAACGGCTGGTTAACTAGCTACTCAGATCCAGGTCAAATGGGTGCTGCTCGAGGCTATGCGGTATTTTATCCTAACTACCGTGGCTCAACAGGTAAAGGCGTTGATTACTCTAAGCTTGGCCAAGGTGACTATGCCGGCAAAGAGTTTGACGACCTAGTGGATATGAAAACACACCTAGTTGAGATGGGACTGGTTGATAGCAAGCGCGTTGGTATCACAGGTGGCTCGTATGGTGGTTATGCTTCCGCTTGGGGTGCCACTAAACTAACGGAACATTTTGCTGCCAGCGTAATGTTTGTTGGTATTGCTAACCAGCTATCTAAATTTGGTACCACAGACATCTCTAACGAAATGCACTTAGTGCATGCGCGTTCATACCCTTGGGATAAGTGGCAATGGTACCTAGAGCGCAGCCCAATTTACTGGGCGGATCAATCTGAAACGCCGCTGCTTATTATGCATGGTAAAGAAGATCCCCGTGTACACCCTGCGCAATCTATGGAGCTTTACCGCTATATGAAGGTGCAAGGCAAAGATGTACGTTTGGTCTACTACCCTGGCGAAGGTCATGGTAACCGCAAAGTAGCTGCTCAGTATGACTACAGCTTACGCCTAATGCGTTGGATGGATAACTACCTAATTGATGGCAACAAAGAGATGCCGGATTATAAAATCGATCACGCTGCTAAACTAAAAGCGGTGAAAGAAGCGAATAAGTAAGCTATTACGTATAGCTATTGCTAATTAAATATAGGTTATTTATATTACCTATTATAGGTAGGCCGAGCGGTTGCTCGGCCTTTCTTTTGCGTATTACTTTTTATGTGCAATTCACAGCATCGATGCACACTATTAAATTATCTACAATGCAGAGATGCAATGACAATGACACAATAAGTTTGCTATGTGCCTGATTAGATGAAATAAACGCTAATAATATTAACGTCATGTATAAACTTGCATTGCAAACGTATTAAGTCAAAATAATACTATACTATTTCGCTTGGTCTGCTGCTTAATTGGATAAAGCAGGGGTCTGAGTGAACATCTTTATGCGCTCTGCGCTATATTATTCACAACACAAAAAATCAACAGAAAAGGACCAGCTATGAAACGGCTCTTCACTTATACCGCCGCTGCCATTGCTATATCATCACTTACTGCGTGTACTAGTAATGATAATAAAAACAGTCAATTAGAGACTACTCAGCCAGAAAATAACATCACAGCTCCAATCGCAAAAAAAATCCCTCATAAAATGTCTATTCATGGTGATACTCGGATAGACCATTATTACTGGATGCGCGATGACCAACGCAAAGATCCAGAAATATTAGCACATTTAGAAGCTGAAAATGCCTATACCAAAGCCAGTTTACGTCACACTGAAGCGTTACAGGAAAAGCTTTATAAAGAGCTAAAATCGCGGATCAAGAAAGACGATAATTCTGTACCAGTAAAAAATGGCAAGTTCTATTACTCATCGGAAATGCGCGGCAATAATGAGTACCCAATTTATGTTCGCAGTAGCGATTTTTCTGGTACCGACAAAGAGGTTATTTTAAACGTAAATGAATTAGCAAAAGGGCACAGCTATTTCAGCGCAGCAGGGCTAGCAACGAGTCCGAACAATAAGTTACTTGCTTATGGTGAAGACACCGTTAGTCGCAGAGTATATACGATTAAAATCAAGGATTTAAGTACAGGAAAGTGGCTTGAAGATGAAATTAATGGCGCGCAACCTAAAGTGGTTTGGGCTGCAGACAATCTGCACTTTTATTACATTAAAAAACACCCTGAAACACTTTTAGGCTATCAAGTCTACCGTCATAAACTAGGTACTGAACAAGAACAGGATCAGCTGGTTTATGAAGAAAAAGATAACACTTACTACACTTCTATCAGCAAATCTAAAGACGGCTCGTCTATTTTTATTCATCATTCAAGTACAGAATCTTCAGGAGTGAGCCTAATTGATGCGTATGATAGTAATGCTCAAGCACAGCGTTTTATCCCCCGTGAAGAAGGCTTAGAGTACCGCATTGCAAAGCACAAAGACGCCTATTATATCCTGACCAATTTGAACGCAATCAACTTTAGATTGATGAAAGTCAACGCGGATAGTCTAGGGGATAAAAGTAAATGGCAAGAAGTTATTGCTCACCGCCCTGAAGTCAAATTAGAGGACATTGAACTTTTCAACGAACACTTGGTATACCAAGAGCGTGAAATGGGACAAGTCCGTTTGACTATTCGCTCTTTGCTGGATGGCAGCGAGCAAACCTTGAAATTTAATGACGATGTATTCCTGGCAAATATGTATGGCAATAATGAGCTGGACAACGAAGCGGTGCGCGTTTTCTATACCAGTTTGACCACACCGGCAACCCATTATGATTTCGATTTAACTACTGCTAAAGCAAAACAGCTAAAACAAACCGAAGTGTTAGGCGACTTCGATGTCGATAATTATGCATCTAAGAGGATTTTCATTCCGGCTCGCGATGGCGCGCAAGTACCAGTAAGCTTAGTCTATCGCAAGGATATGTTTAATAAAGATGGTAGCAACCCGCTTTACTTGTGGGGCTATGGCTCTTATGGAGCGACCATAGATCCTAACTTTTCTAGTACTCGATTAAGCCTGCTAGATCGTGGTTTTGTTGTTGCACTTGCTCATATTCGAGGCTCTCAAATGCTTGGCAGGCCTTGGTATGAAGATGGTAAAAAGCTGGCAAAGAAAAATACCTTTAACGATTTCATAGACGTTACAAAATCTTTAGTGGACTTAGGCTATGCTGATAAAGAACGTGTCTACGCTGTCGGCGGCAGTGCCGGGGGCCTATTAATGGGCGCGATAGTCAATCAAGCACCACAATTGTATGATGGAGTCGCAGCACATGTTCCTTTTGTAGATGTTGTTACCACAATGCTTGATGAAAGCATTCCACTAACGACCGGGGAGTATGATGAATGGGGTAACCCTAATGAAGAGAAATACTATCGCTATATGCTTAGCTATTCACCCTATGATCAAGTGAAGCAGCAAGACTACCCTAACATGCTGGTAACGACAGGCCTTCATGACTCACAGGTACAGTATTTTGAGCCAGCGAAATGGGTTGCCAAACTGCGTGAGTTAAAAACTGATGACAATAAGCTGCTGTTTAAGGTGGACATGACAGCCGGCCACGGTGGTGCGTCTGGACGCTTCAAACGCCTCCACGACAAAGCACTGGAGTATGCGTTTTTCCTAGATTTGGCAGGGAAAAATAAACTCTAAGTAACTCGTTTTGCGTAATCAGTAAAATGTTAAAGATGAGAAAAAGTTTGATAGCGTGAATAATTGGGCTTGTTTTTTAGAGCCCAGTGTTTTCATTATCAACACATAAAAGCTGTTCCTCATCTGCCCATTACCAATTGGGTTGACTACAGAAGGGCTAGTAGATCGAGCCCTTTACAGTCTAACCTTCACCTATGTTTATACTGGGTCGGGCAGTAACCGCGTTCAATTTCTTTCGGTCTTAGTTTTTTATGTTTTGTGTTGCGTCCACTTACGCGCTGTCTCCATAGCTTAAAGCTACTTGGTTTCAATGACTTTCGCATAAATTTAATGACTTCAGACTCGGATAATGAAAATTGTTGCTTGATGGCTTCGAAGGGAGTTCTGTCTTCCCAAGCCATTTCTATGATCCTAGAAGCATCTTCTTCGCTAAATTTCATACATCTCATCAACTTGTTTAAGAGGTCAGTTATACGGTTCAATTAAACAATCTGATTAACGTATTGCTCTTCCTTTTCATTTTCTTCTAATAATGTCATTTCGCTAATTAAGGAGTCTGTTTGAGGCAAGAAAATATTTAACCTAGTGAGCGGCAAATATACTCCCTCAAAGTGAGCAAGTATTAACTCAAATGACATCACCATAGCGAATACGACACCCACAGCTCAACTTAATGTTACTTACTGGCAAACCATTGGCGTAAAAACTCTATACACTGCATAACTGCATTTGGAACATGATGTCGTGCTGGGTATAAAGCGTAAAGGGTGAGTTTTGGTTTCTTGCTGTGCGCTAAAATACTAACAACCTCTTGATTGTCAATCGCTTCTCGACAAGCAAATTCGGGCAACATGCCAATTCCGTGTCCAAGTTTGATAGCCTGTAGCATAAATAAAACATTATTTGCTTTTAAAGTGCCTTTAATACGCACGCCATTGTCTAGCGGCCAGACGTTCTTTCGCTTAGCGTAACTATATTCAAAGCAGTTATGGTAGCTTAAGTCTTGCGGTATTTTTATTTTGGGATTGTTGTCTAGGTAAGATTGAGATACACAAATATGATAATCAAATTGAGCGATTTGTTTACCAATATAATTGCTGTCAAATGGTTGACTTGACGCACGAAATCCTAAATCAAAGCCTTGTTTGACTAGGTCTATGTCTTCATCACCTAAATGCACTTCAAGCTCTATTTCAGGATAGGCTTGCATAAAATCTGCAAACATGAGCGCCAAATCAGTCAAGCCTAGTACCATAGGGACGTTAACTTTTAACTTGCCTTTCGCCCGCTGCCCTGATTCTAAAACACAGTGCTCGGCCTCATCTAGCGAGTTGAGGATATTCTTCGCTCGCTGTAAATATTCTTCACCAGTGTAGGTTAGCTGCAAATTGCGAGTGGTGCGATGTAATAGCCTGCCCCCTAATGCTAACTCTAATTTACTGATCTCTTTACTAATTACCGATTTAGAGGTGTTAAAGTGTTGAGCCGCTTGGGTAAAGCTTCCTAGGTTCGCCACACTTACGAACATCTCCATCGCTCGGAGTTTATTCAACTTTTCAGCCACTATTGTTTCCCTAGAGGGAACACAGGGTTCTAATTGTAGCTATATATGAAACTTAAACAAGCTTTTACACTGACCTTGTCAATGCAAAACAATTAAGGAGATACCCTTTGTACACTTTATATTATTTACCTGGCGCTTGCGCTTTAGCAACACAAGTAGTACTACGAGAACTCAATCAAACATTTGAACTTATCGACAAGCGAACCGTTAAAGACTTTCAAAGCCTCAACCCAACTGCCACGATACCGGTTTTAGTTGATGGCCAACAAGTTCTGGTTGAAGGCGCAGCTATCATGCTTTACCTACTAGACAAACACGAAAATACGTTATTACCAGCCAACGCACCACGCGCTAGGCAGCAAGCAATAGAGAATATTATGTTTGCAAACGCTACCATGCATCCAGCTTACAACCGACTGTTCTTTGCAGCGGATAAATTTAATACTGAAAAGGAGCGCCAGCAATATTGGGAGCATTCTGCTCGTGCTATTAATGAACTCTGGCAAGTTGTCGCGCTAAAGTTGCAGTCGCAACCTTATTTAGGAGGAGAGCAAATCTCCGCTGCGGATATTCTATTAGCCGTTTATGCTCAGTGGGGCAATTACTTTCCTGTCGATATAGTGATACCAGATAGCGTAAACAAAATGATATCCAGTGTCAGCGAATTAGCCAGTTTTAAGTTATCTGTCGCCGCTGAATTAGAAAATGCTAAAAGTTAGAGTGTGTTATGACTCAAAGTTACCACGAAATGATAGAAATAGACCAAGTAAAGGCAACAGTTAAACAATACTTTACCGGCTTACATTACGGAGATACGACAAAATTAAAAGCAATTTTTCATCATGACACTCAACTCAAGGCACCTAATTTGAGAAGAAACATGTCGCAATGGCTAGCCCTAGTCGACACAAGGGTTTCTCCATACAGTAAAGGCAAGCCGTTTGCCTATCGCGTTTTGTCGATTGATATCGTACACCACCAGGCCATGGTGAAAGTATACTGTCCACTATTTGAACATCACTATATCGACTTTCTTGGCCTTTTAAAGGAAGACGGTAAGTGGAAAATTGTCAGCAAGATGTATGACGACATCGCTATAAAAGGAGTATAACAGTGCCCATTATTACCGTTAAAGTGACCAAAGAAGGGGTCACAACCGAACATAAAAGAGAGATAATTCATGGTGCTACACAGCTAATGGTGGATATACTGAATAAACCACCTGAAGCAACTTTTATTGTCATTGAGGAGGTGGATACCGATAATTGGGGCATAGGATATGAGCAAGTTACACAGCTCAGAAAAGCACAAAGTAACCTAGACTGCCAGTAGTGTATAAGCACTATCGCCAAACAAGTCAGCTCTGACTTGTTTGCCCTCAACCAAATAAAAGTAACTATATATCATCAACTTATAAAAAATTACTTTTTTTATAATTAAAAAGCTTGAAAACTATTTACCAGACCACACTTATTATTGTGAGGACGCCGTAAGGGTCCCAAACAATATAACTTAATGTTTTAAAAGCTATTTATTGGGTTCTATAGAAGCAATGAATAGTTCAATTATCGCTTTATGAGGATACAAATTATGCGTACAGTAGATTTATCACCACTATATCGTTCTTTCATCGGCTTTGACCACCTTGCTCAATTAATGGATGCGGCATCACGCAATGAAAAGCAACCAAGCTTTCCGCCCTATAACATTGAGGCAACCGGTGACGATACCTACCAAATCACCATGGCTGTTGCCGGATTCACTGAGCAAGAGCTAAGCCTAGAGTCAGAGAATAATACCTTGACTGTGAAGGGCGAAAAACAAAATAAAGAAGACAAGCCAGAACGTAAGTTTATTCACCAAGGCATTGCTGAGCGTAACTTTGAGCGCAAGTTCCAACTTGGTGATCACGTAAAAGTTATCGGTGCTGAGCTTGAAAATGGCTTGCTAATTATTGACTTAGAACGTGAAATTCCTGAAGCGTTAAAGCCAAGAAAAATTGAAATTGGTAAAGGCAACTTAATCGAAAATAAATAGCTAACCCTTCTCCCTGATTTTTGATGTTATGTTTTGGTCGCCCTTTTTGGGCGACTTTTTGTTTTTCAGCCACTTTTTTCCTAGGTCATGGCAAAACATCGTGCTAATTCATTAAACCAAGGTGCTGGTGGTTGTGTAATCGGCGTTGATGGTGTCGGTGCCTGCAGCTCAATGTTCAGCTTGGGGGCTAAATAGCGTGCCACCAATTGTTTTAGCTTTACACTATCGAGTTGATGATAGGCCTCTACGAGCTTCGTTCGTTTGCTGCTACTGATGAATTTACCTTGGTTATGCCAATCTGCCGCTTTTAACCATTGCATTAGGGCCTTTTTTGCCTGATCAGGGTGATGTCTGACATAGGTTTCAATGGGCCCCAGTAAGCGCTGAAAGTTAACCAAGTCGCCGTTAATGGCAAAAATCAGCAGCAAATTCGTTCCTGCGGTAATATTACCAGAGCGCTTATCCGTCTGTTGAAAACCGCCTAAGGCCTGACGGTAAAACTGTTCAGCGCCCTTCAAATCACCTAAATCCAGTTGCAGACTACCTAAATTGTTATAAATAGCAGCCAATGCCCGTTGATTATCATAGTACTTGGCTATTCGCTCTGCTTCTTTATAAAAGGCTCGGGCTTGCGGGTATTGTCCTTGATGCCTCGCCAACACCGCGCGATTAATCAATAATCCCACTCGCTCACTTTCTTTTGCGGTAAAGTTCAACGCACATTGATAACTTTGCTGTGCCTGCGGCCAGTATCCCATTTTTCTCAATAAAATACCGCTGAGTCTAAACGCTTCACGCACTTCTTGCTTAAACACAGTTTGCTCACCCAGGGCAAACAATTGTGTAATAAGTTTTAGGCCCTGATGGTTATGATTGGTGGCGATAGCGGCTCGCATTTTAGTGATGTGCCATTGCAACTGCAATGAAGGGTCTAGAGTAGAAATATCATGGGGCTGAAACAACAACTGATAAGAGTGGTCTGGCTTAACAATAAGGTAATCTTGCGCCTCTTTTAAGAGCTTAGCCAAAGAGGTTGCCTCGCCAGTCAATGCCTTAGCCGGTATTAAAAATACAATCCACAACAGACACACGACCCTTTTGATGGCAGTCAAAATGCATACTCCCACTCAATCACAGCACTGAGTTTTATTGCAAGAATAAGGCAAGTATAGCGTATCTAATCGTTATTATTTCTTCAGCTTGCTGCTTATTGAGGGAAAGTGATACGTAGACAAACCGCGCCGATAACCTTATTGGCTCAATAAACGGCACAGGCTAGCCATCACTGTTTCAGGTTCAGGTAAACAACATTAGCAACGCGATAAAGCAACAAATTGCCGCGACAAAAATGCCCATATGTTGTCAGTTAAGTGCCCTAAACTTGCCAATACTGCGTATAATTCTCATTTTACAACAATTCATTGCAACTATTAACACAGTGTTGCACTCAACAACCTAAGAGGCCAAGGCATGCTACAGCCACTTGCGCGACTCACCATCAGAAGCCGACTTTTCATCGGGTTTGGAACCATCTTAGCACTGCTGGTGTTATTGACTATTCAGGGCATTATTAAAGTTAATTTTATCGATCGTACGCTCTCTGAGATCACCGATATAAACTCGGTAAAACAGCGCTATGCCATTAACTTTCGCGGCAGTGTGCACGATAGAGCCATTGCCATTCGAGACATCGCCATTGCCAGAACCAATGCCGAAATAGCAGAGTTCGAGCGCGAAATACGCCGACTTGAGTCTTTTTATGAGAAATCAGAAAAGAACATGCAGGCCATGTTAGACGATGGCGTACAGTTTAGCCGTAAGGAACGGGCCATTCTCGCTGAAATTGCCAACATACAGCGTAAAACCTTACCGCTTATCGACACCATCATCGCCGCTAAAAAAGCTCAGCAACCAGTGACCGATACCGTGCTAGAACAAGCCCGCCCGGCCTTTATTGCTTGGCTGAATACCATTAATGAGTTTATCGATTACCAAGAGAATCAAAATCAGCTGGCCACTCCAGAGGCCAGAGAAGTTGCCGGTGGCTTTCAAAACTTTATGTTGATTTTATCGGCTTTTGCTTTGGCGATATCGGTGTTTATTGGGGTCTTAATTGAGCGCAGCCTAAGAGCGACTTTGGGTGCTGAACCGCTGGAGACTCAAAAGATTATTCAAACCATGGCAGATGGCGATCTAACCCAACCTATTCAATCGTCCTTTGCTAACAGCATTCTCAGCGCACTATCGGACATGAGTGAAAAGGTCACGGCCATTGTGCGCAATATTATCGGCGCCTCTAATAATGTCTCGGTGCAGGTCAACGAAGTAAAAGAAGGTTCGTCTGCGGTGCTAAGTGCTGCCCTTGAGCAAGCCAACTTAACCTCTGAAACCGCATCTAAGCTTGGAACCATGCGCTCAAGCATTGATCAGGTATCACAAATCGCCGCGGCAACAGAAGAGAACTCCACCTTGACCGTTGAGTACGCTGAGCAAGGCCGCCATGTGGTGAATACCGCAGCTGAGGAAATGGGAAAAATTGCAGAGACGGTAAACGTAACCGTTGAGCAGATAAAACTATTGGCCGAAAAAACCAAGCAAATTGGTGGTATTGCTAATGTCATCAGTGGCATTTCGGAACAAACCAATTTACTTGCGCTAAACGCAGCCATTGAAGCCGCTCGCGCTGGTGAATCAGGCCGTGGATTTGCTGTGGTTGCCGATGAAGTAAGGCAGCTGGCACAACGCACTGGTGAGGCCACTTCTGAAATTGAGGCCATGATCAATGAAGTGCAAACCCAAACGCAAGCGTCAGTGAGCGCCATGGAAACCACACAGCCGCAAGTAGAAAACGGTAAAGCGCAAACCTTGAACGCCACCGAGTTGCTGCAAAATATTGAACGCCAAGCAATGGACTCACTCAGCCGGGTAAAAGAAGTGGCACAGGCTGCGTCTGAGCAGGTTGAGTTTGTTAGTGATATTAACCTCGCTATGGAACAAATTGCCACGATGTCGGATGAAGCCATTAGCTCAATGAAAAATAACAATACCGCTACTGAAAAGCTCAGTCAGCTTTCCCAAGACTTAAAGCAAGAAGTTGAGTTTTTCCGAGTGTAATCACACACCTAACCATACAAAACAATCACAAAAAACGGCGCTAATGCGCCGTTTTTCATTTGCTGTGGTTAACGTCGGTTTGACTACCCGATACCATGCTTAACCTAGGTTAATTTGGTACGTTGGCGGCTGATTCAGGCGATTGCCTAGCCGTGATAGCCCCAGCCACCAAGCAAAGCCAAACAGCACCATGACGATGATCCACAATGACGCGCTAAGCGGTGCCACACTCAATTGGCTCAGTTGATACACTAGGGTCGCCATGATATAAGCAATTGAGGTCGTCCATCCTACCACCAGCCACATCCACTTTGCTCCAGATTCACGTTTAACCGCACCCAACACAGCTACACATGGGGTATAGAGCAGAATGAACACCAAATAGCTAAAGGCGCCAATCTGGCCATTAAATTGTGCGGCCATCGCCGTTAATAATTCCGTGCCATTTTGCGAGCCTGACTCCAACTCATTTAGGCCTAATGGATCACCTAAATTAGTAAGCAAGTCTTTGCTGTTGTCGACAATACTTATTAACGCTTGTTGCAGCGCAGCCCACAGCGAAAACTCAGCGTTGTCTTGCTCTTCCCCGGTGTACAAGGCATCTAGCGTGCCAACGATAGCCTCTTTAGCGAATAATCCCGTCACCACGCCTACGGTTGCAGGCCAGTTCTCCTCTTTTAACCCCAAGGGCTGCAGCGCAGGGGTAACCACTTGCGCCGTCTTCGCTAGCAAAGAATGCTCAGTATTTTCATTGCCCAGCGAGCCATCGGTGCCAATTGAATTTAAAGCACTAAGCAGTACAACAACCAGAATAATGGTCTTACCTGCACGTTTAATAAAACCACTTAAGCGCTGCCACGTGGTAATGACAATATTTCGCCAAATAGGCATATGGTAAGCGGGCATTTCGGTAAAAGAGGGGAGCTTTTCAGTTTTAAATACTTGTTTACGAAATAAAAACCCAGACCCCACGGCCACTAAAATCCCCAATAAATAGAGTCCGAACACCACATTGGCGCCGTTGCTGGGGAAAAATGCCGCGGCAAACAAGGCATAGACCGTCAGCCGAGCACCACAAGACATAAAAGGTGCCATAATAATCGTCAACAACCGGTCAGACTCGCGGCCCATGGTTCTTGCCGCCATTACCGCTGGGACATTACAGCCAAAGCCCACAATTAAGGGAACGAAGGCATTCCCCGGTAAACCAATCGATGACATTAATCTATCAATAACAAAGGCCGCTCGCGACAAATAACCACTGTCTTCAAGAATGGATAAACACAAATACAATACCGCGATAACGGGAATAAAGGTCGCCACTAACTGTACACCGGCACCAAAGCCATCGGCCAATAACACACCGAGCCAATGGGGAGCGCCTAGCTCAGCTAACAACACTTTGGTGCCATCAATTAACAGCGCGCCCACTGCTATATCGAAAAAATCGATAAAAACCGCCCCCACATTCACCGCAATGGTAAACATTAAGTACATCATGGCTAAGAATATAGGCACACCTAACCAGCGGTTGAGCACTATCCTATCTAGGGTTTCGGTGGTATCTGCGCGTTTAGGTGTTATGGTGCTCACGCCTTCAGCTAGCTTTTTCACCGTTTTGTTGCGGGCCACCGCCTTGGCAACAGGATCACTACCGTGCTGGTATGCCATGGTGGTGTTGGCGACTTGCTGATCACCATTGATATTCGCAAGCGCGTTGAGTAAATCCTCATATCCTGTGCCTTTGGCGCCATTAAAGCCCATCACAGGCAGCTCAAGTTGTTGTGATAAACGGGCTAAGTCAAGTTGACGACCGCGCTGCGTTGCCACATCCACCATATTGGCTACCACTAACATTGGCTTTCCCAGCTCCTTGAGCTGTGAAGTCAACACCAGATTGCGCTGCAAATTGGCGGCATCAATGATATTAACAATAATGTCGGCATCATTTTGCTTTAGGAAGTCACACGCGATTTGTTCATCTTGACTGGGTTCAACCTGCTCCATGCTATACAGACCAGGTAAATCCACCACTTCTACGTTTGTGTTTTCTAAAACAAAATAGCCGTACTTTTGCTCTACGGTTACCCCTGGCCAATTCCCTACTTTTTGTTTAGAGCCGGTCAGGCGGTTAAATAATGTGGTTTTACCACAATTGGGGTTGCCCACTAACGCAATTTTCATCGCTGCGTCCTTATTTACTAGATAATTTCTATTTCGATATGTTGTGCATCATTTTTACGCACGCTGACCAGAGTATCTCCCACCTTTACTTGGAGTGGGCAACCTAGCGGCGCAACATTAGTAATGGCGATAGGCTCACCGGGAATGATCCCCAGTGCCATAATACGGCTCAATAGTGCCGAATCGCTGTGCGTTAAGGCCGTGATAACGGCGGTTTTTTGTTGAGGTAATTGTTCTAGCGTCATTGAGTATGATAACAATTTGCAATAATGTTCCTTCAATAATACCGCACTGAAAAGCTTGAAAGAAATAGAATTGCGACAATCCACTATTTTTACTTGTTCTATTTCATACTTGCTCGGTATCATTAAATAAACCATTGCTTTTGCTTAACATTGAGCACATATAGGGTAACCACCGATGACAAAAGGTAACAATCAGAAATGGACATTGAAAAGCATTGCTGCAGAGCTCGGTGTGTCCAATGCCACCGTGTCCAATGCCTTTAATCGGCCTGATCAGCTGTCGCGTCAAAAGCGGCAAGAGATCCTCGATGCGTGCAAAAAACTAGGCTACTACGGCCCAAATAAAGCAGCCCAGTCACTGCGCAAAGGCTCTTTTAATATTGTTGCCATGGTACTCCCAGACAGTGTTGAGTACATGGTGTCAGATCCTGTTGCCAGCAGCTTTATGCGTGGAGTAGCCAGCGTGCTCGAAGCGCAAAACATCAACCTATTGCTGTTCTCAGGCACCGCCGACGATGTCACTAACATTATTGATTTTGTCGACGGTTTAATTTGTTATGGTCGCCCACGTAATCCTCAGCTAATTGAAAGTTTATCCAATATAAACAAACACGTAGTCACGGTAGACTTTGAGCTACCCGAGCGGGCCAGTGTTAATATTGATAATCAGCAAGCGGCATTTGAAGTGGCTTCTCATGCCTTGCACTCAGATAGCGATGTGGCTATTTTTGGCCTTAGGTTGTTAGACACTGATTTGCTATGCCGAGTGTATGAACAAAATCACAGTGATTACCATACCTCGATCGCACAACAGCGTCTTACCGGCTACCTCAATGCTATGGCTAAGAAAGGGCTGACATTAGGTAGTGATAGGATATGGAATATACCGGAAAGCAGCGAAAAGTACGCCGCCATCGCTGCCAAGGAGCTGTTAAGCCTCTCGCCGCGACCTAACACGGTACTGTGTATGAGTGACTTAATTGCCTTGTCATTGCTGCGAGAAGCCCAAAAACAATCCATTTCGGTGCCAGAGCAGCTGCGGATAGTGGGCTTTGATGGCGTTGATGAAGCATTTCGTTATCAACCCAGCTTAACCACCATTCACCAAAACAGCGAAGAAAAAGGCCGCCAGGCTGCTCAGCTATTTTTAGATAGAAGTAACAATAAAGTCACTTTAGCGTACACGTTAACCTTGGGGCAAAGCGGCTAACTTGCCCCTGATTATTATTGCAGTGCGGCTCTGGAGGGCAGTTTCAGCGAAATAATGCCCGCCAGCAGTAACATCATGCTAGAAGCAATTAAACAAGCAGGCAATCCGTATTCCAGGAATATCCAGCCTGATAACACCGTCCCCAATAAACGTCCCATGGCATTGGCCATGTAGTAAAAACCGACATCGAGAGAGACACCTTCGCTATCGGCCAAACTGACAATCAAATAACTGTGCAACGAAGAGTTGATGGCAAATACCACGCCAAATACCAACAAGCCAATAATGATTGCACTGCCTTGCCAAGATGATGCGGTAATGGCCAGAGCGATCAAAATAGGTACACCAGCCAGCAACAGTGCCCAAGGCGCAATGGTTTTCGGCTGCCGTGCAACGTGCTCGCGGTTGATATAACGTGGCGTGCTCGACTGTACTACGCCATAGGCAATCACCCAAACCGCCATAAAGCTGCCCACCCACCAGTGATCCCAGTTAAATTGCTGTGACAAGTAAACCGGCAAGGCCACCACAAACCACACGTCTCGTGCCGCAAACAGAAACAGCCTTGCTGCAGATAAGATGTTGATGGCGCGGCTTTTTGAAAAGACCTGGCTAAATTTAGGTTTGGCCTTGGCTTTACCGAGTTCGCTTTTCAACTTCATCACACTATAGAGCCAAACCACTAGCAGCACGGCGGCCATAAGCCACATGGCTCCGGCAAAGCCCAGCAGCGTTAACAGTACCCCGCCTAAGAAAAAGCCCACGCCTTTTAACGCATTTTTAGAGCCAGTTAAAATGGCCACCCACTTAAATAAGGTGCCCTCTTCACCGGATTTGACAATGGCTTTAATGGCACTTTTGGCACTCATTTTATTGAGGTCTTTCGCCACGCCAGACAATGCCTGCGCCGCCATCACATAGGCCACACTTAAATAGTTGACAGGAACCACGAGCATCAACAGCGCCACCACTTGCAACGCCAAGCCAATGTTCATGGTTCGATTAAGACCAATACGAGCCCCTAGCCAGCCGCCAACGAGGTTGGTGACAACGCCAAATATTTCATAAAACAGAAATAGCATGGCGATTTCCAAGCCGTTATAGCCAAGCTGATGAAAGTACAACACCACCAGCATACGCAATGCGCCATCGGTCAGCGTAAAAGTCCAGTAGTTGGCGGTAACAATTAAGTACTGCTTAATCTCTTGCGGTAATGTGCTTAACTGCATAACCCTTTACTCTGCGATAGACAGCCCGACTTTGCGCATTAACTCTGCGGTGCGGTTGGCATAACCCCACTCATTGTCATACCAAACGTACAGCTTCACTTGGGTGCCATTCACCACCATGGTAGACAGAGCATCGACAATACTCGAGCGCGGATCGGTTTTATAATCAATCGAAACCAATGGCTTCTCTTCATAGCCCAAAATGCCCTTGAGCTCATGCGCTGCGGCTTCTTTTAACCATTGATTGATTTCTTCTGTGGTGGTTGCTCGTGCCACTTCAAATACACAATCGGTCAGTGAGGCATTTGCCAACGGCACACGCACGGCATGACCATTTAATTTGCCCTTTAGCTCTGGGAAAATATGAGTGATGGCCGTAGCAGAGCCGGTGGTGGTGGGAATTAAGCTCATACCACAGGCTCTGGCACGACGTAAATCCTTATGCGGGGCGTCTAATATGGTTTGGGTATTGGTAATATCATGAATGGTGGTCATTGAGCCGTGTTTAATGCCGATCTTTTCTTGCAATACTTTCACTACCGGCGCTAGACAGTTGGTGGTGCAAGACGCAGCAGTGACAATTTGATGAGGCTCTTCATCATATAGATGCTCGTTGACCCCCATGACAATATTCAGCACCCCCTCTTCTTTTACTGGGGCGGTAACCACCACTCGTTTTACCCCTTGCTGAAGATACTGCTCTAACAACGCCTTTGATTTCATTTTGCCAGAAGCTTCAATGACCACATCGCAGTTAGACCAGTCTGTTGCTGCAATGTCTTTATTTTGCGTCACCTGAATAGGCTTGTTGGCAATAACGATATCATCGCCTTGATGTTCTACCGCGTGATGCCATCTACCGTGAACGGAATCAAACTCTAATAAATGCGCTAAGGTTTCAGCGTTACCTGCAGGGTCGTTAATGTGTACAAACTCAACTTCTGGCCAATCATAGCTGGCGCGTAATGCTAAACGCCCCATTCTGCCAAACCCATTAATGCCAACTTTAATCGTCATAATCGCTCCCAAGTTATAATGTGGCTGCGCTAATCACAGCAATTCGCTTGTCGTTGCGGGCGCTCGCCCATGGTGTGTAATCTTGCCAACTCAGTGGCAATAAAATCTGGTTGCTGCAACACCGTGGTGTTGATCACCGCGACCATCCACTGCGGTAAGGTCGGGTTAATGGCGTAGAAAACCCATTGTTTGTATTTGCGGTCACAGAGGATCCCAGCCTGTTTCAGCTGGGCTAAATGCCGTGATACCTTGGGCTGGCTTTGCTGCTCAAGTGCCACCAATAGTTCGCACACACATAACTCAGGCTCAACCATTAATAACGCCAAGGTCTTTAAGCGTATTTCGTCACTCAGTGCTTTGTAAAACGGTAACACCGAAGGAGCAGCCGACACCGGCGCATCCTCATTCACTAACGCCTTCACTTGCTCGTTGATATCAAATAAGGTTTGCTCATACTGGTTAATGCTTTCACGCTCGCTTGGGCTGGCAATGTCCCAAGCGAGAATACGATTGCCATCAATACGTCCTTCGCATTCCGCTTTGACTTCGTCACACAAGGTGACAACCACATCGAAATGCAGGGTGCGATATTCATCTAAGTGCTTACTGTAAAGTGAGTGGGTGTCTATTCCTGCACGGGCCAGCAAGCTCAGGGCCTTCGCATTGACTTGCCCAGGCTTTGAGCCAGCACTATAGGCCTTAACTTTGCCACCACCATGATAGTTGGCTAGGGCCTGCGCCATAATGGAGCGAGTTGAGTTTCCGCTGCAAAGAAAGAGGATCTTCATTTGAAACATAACAAAATAATTATATAACTTAATTGTTATATAACTACCAGGGTAAGTCAAGCCTTATCATTGCTTGACAGTGCTCTGTGCTGCAGTCAGAAAAAAGGTATTAGAAATTTGGCCATCACTTTCGCAATGGCCATAAACGCCAAGGTTTAAACTTGGGCGGCAAGATCAAAGATTTGCTCATCACCTTGATCAGAGGTGATAATTTTCGCTTGTTCACGAGGTAAGTCGACAATTAACTGGGCCTGCGACTGTCGCTGCTGCCAGGTTAAGGTCAAAACATTATTATCGTATGCCACATTAAACTCACCGCTAAAGGCCTCACAACTGTTACGAATTTTAATTAATTGGCAAAGCGCATTGACCACAGGCTTTTGCAGCGCCGATTCAACCTCTGCTGGAGTTAAGTATGGACGGTTAATATCGCGGCCGACATTGGTTTGCTGTAGCAAGGTTATATCGTTATGCATGGCCAACAAGCCAGCATAATACACTTGAGGCACACCGGGACAGAAAAATTGAATAGCTCTGGCAACTAAGTAGTGGAAGTCATCTCTAGCTAGCGCCTCGTAGTAACTGCAATTTACTTGGTATAAATCCACATTACTGGCGGCAGCCCCCGTTGCTTGACGACTGTCGCCATTACTATTGTGATGGATTTGCTCTACCAGCTGGTCGATTTGCTCTGCGTTTAACAAGCCAGGCTTATCTCCTTCAGGTCCAGCATCGATAATGCCAATACCATCATGAGTATCTAACACAGTTAAACAGTTTCTTGGCGAGATCGTTAGCCAATGGGTTAATGGCGCAAAGTCTTGGTTAAATAAGCCATGCAGGATAAGCGGTGGTAAAGCAAAGTCGTACACTCGGTCTACCCGGCTGGCAACGTCCACTTGGGTTTTGTAGTAACTGTGAATTTCCGCAATCGTCTCCATACCCAGTTCATTGGCACGGCGTGATAATTGATTGATAAACGCAAACGCATCATCGGTCATAAAACAGCTCGTGCCGGCTCGTTTAATTGCATAACCTGCGGCATCTAGGCGAATAGTTTTCACGCCACTGTCAGCAAACAGTTTTAACACTCTTTCTAAATAACCGGCTCCAGCTTCAGATTCGACATTGATGTCGACTTGGTTGTCGGTGAAGGTAGTCCAAAAATTCACTTTCTCACCGCTTGCCAACTGCTTAGCAGAAAAGCAACTGCCAGGACGGGGGCGATAAATAGCAGCGCTTTGCTCGGCTGTGATGCCATCAGGAAAAACATCCTGCTCTTTTAAAAACATCGACCAGTATGTTGAATCGCGACCATTGGCTATAACATCAATAAACTCCGGAGACTGTGCTGAGGCGTGATTGACAATAAGATCCGCCATCACCTCAGTATGACTGGCAATCTCTGCAACGTTCCGCCAATCACCTAAACGTTCATCGACTTTGCCATGATCAATAGGATCAAACCCTGCATCACTGCCGTCGATAGGGTAGTAAAATGGCAAAATATGCACCCCTGCGAACAGTCCAGCTAACGGGCCACGCAACATTGCATCTAATTGGGAAAGCCCACCACCGCTAAGGCGGTCGGCGTAGGTGATCAACTGAACTTGGTTTTTCATCATTTACTCGTTAAAAAAGTTGAGACTTAATCGATTAAGTTATATCTTTAATCATGAATAAACAATAATCAAGTTTTTTGTGACTATCTTGTTCCAGTTTCAGCGAGTGTCTTTATCACGGTTTGCACGCTACTATGCAATGAGTGTCAATCAATCGCCTGGCAACAAGCATACATAAAAACAATATCTACAGACTAAGCCCACAGCAGTGGCTTTAATGAGGTGTAAAATGAGCAGCAAGCCCGTGCCAACCCAGCTAAATACTCTACGCTGGCTGACCTATATGATGTTTTTAATGTTTGCCATGACATCCGATGCCGTAGGCGTGATCATCCCGACACTTATTGAGGAGTATCAGCTAAGCATGACTCAAGCCAGCGCTTTTCATTATGCGCCTATGATCCTGATTGCCATCAGTGGTCTTTGTTTGGGCTTTTTAGCTGACAAGATTGGCCGCAAGTCCACCGTACTCATTGGTTTAGTGCTTTTCTCAGCTGCCTGTTTTTTATTTGCTGTAGGCGATACCTTCGCCACTTTTTTATTACTGCTTTGTGTTATTGGTCTGGCCATTGGCCTGTTTAAAACCGGTGCACTGGCATTGTTAGGCGATATTTCTGATGGCGCCAAAGAGCACACCCAAACCATGAACAAGGTAGAAGGCTTCTTTGCCATTGGTGCTATTATTGGCCCTGCTATCGTCAGTTATATGCTGGTTCAGGGAGTGAGCTGGACGTATCTTTATATACTCGCCGGCGGGCTTTGCTTGTTGCTAAGTATCATGACATTAAAGACTCCTTTTCCTGAAACGCAGCACCATGAAAGCGAACAGTTAGCTGGTTTTTCGCAGTCATTGGCCATGTTAAAAAATAAGTATGCGCTGGGCTTTTCTTTGGCTATCGCGCTTTACGTTGCCACCGAAGTTGCCATTTATGTATGGATGCCAACGCTGCTGCAAGACTATCAAGGGGATCTGACTTGGCTTGCTACCTACGCGCTAACGTTGTTTTTTATTTTGCGAGCCATTGGTCGCTTTTTAGCTGTTTGGCTGCTTAATAAGTTTACTTGGCAAAGTGTTATGCTGGTGCTCAGCTTTGCCATTTTTGTCTGTTATTTTTTGACTTACCTTTATGGTGTCGATGCGGCTATTTATGTATTGCCACTGAGCGGCTTGTTTATGTCGATGATTTACCCCACTCTCAATTCCAAAGGCATTTCTTGCTTCGATAAAGCTCAGCACGGCTCTGTGGCTGGAGTGATGTTATTTTTTACGGCTTTATCTGCTGCTTTGGCGCCGTTATTAATGGGAATGGTAAGTGATTATTTTGGTCATGTAAGCTATGGCTTTATTTTGGCAACGGTTTTTGCTCTGCTGCTGTTTTTGGCCATGTTGTTCAACTGGCTGCGCGACCCGGCTCAGGCGCCCCTTAATAAGCCAACCGACCTGCAAAAAGTCTAATTAACTATCAATAACTTGTAAATTTCTTAAAAAGATTGATTAAATTTTGATTGCAACCGAATTAAATTATGCTAAAAATAAACTTAATCGATTAAGAGATCAAATACGAAGACAACACCTAGTTCGACAGCGAGAGGCACATGATGACAACAACAATGAAAACAACGCTATTTACATTGAGCGCTTTAACTTTGGCCATATCCCAACAAGTTCAAGCAGAAAACACCCAACAACAAGCTAAGCCTGATGATGGCTTTGAAAAAATTGTTGTCACTGGGGTGCCCAAACGCACCACCATCATGGAGTCGAGTGTTTCGGTGAGTAGTGTGGGCCTAGAACAAATCGCAGTGGCAACGCCAAGAACCACCGCCGAAGCATTTAAGTTAATCCCGGGCGTTCGCTCAGAGTCAACCGGAGGAGAAGGCAATGCCAATATTGCGGTGCGCGGACTACCGGTGGCCTCAGGAGGGGCTAAATTCTTACAACTGCAAGAAGATGGCCTGCCCATTCTTCAGTTTGGCGATATCGCTTTTGGTAATGCTGATATCTTTATGCGCTTAGACAACACCATCGAGTCAATAGAGTCGATCCGCGGTGGCTCAGCATCGACCGCTGCCAGTAACGCCCCTGGTGGTATTATTAACTTAATTTCGAAAACCGGTGACAGTGAATCTGGCAGTATCGCCACCACATTTGGTCTTGATTATGATGAATTCAGAACTGATTTTGAGTTTGGTAGCTACCTAAGCGATGATTTACGCTTTCACGTTGGTGGCTTTGTCCGCCAAGGGGAAGGCCCTCGTGACACTGGCTACACCGCCAATAAAGGCGGGCAAATTAAGGCCAACCTCACGAAAGACTTTGCCAGTGGCTATGTGCGTGTATATCTAAAGCACTTAGATGATAAAAGCGCCGGTTACTTACCGATGCCAATGTATGCCAATGGCGATTCGTTACCCGGCTTTAATGCCTTGTCTGACACGCCACACTCGGCTTACTTTATCAACACTCAAGGACTTGGTGGTGATAACCAAATTCGCCAAGGAGACATGCGTGATGGTATGCACCCAGAAGTGAATAGCATTGGTTTTGAAGCCAACTTTGACCTTGGCAACAATTGGCAAATTGAAAACCGCCTACGCCAAGCCAGTATTTCAGGCACATTTATGTCGCCCTTCCCTGCCGAAGTCGGTGAAAGTCAAGCCATTGCAAACAACATTGCAGGTGAAGGTGCCAGCTTAGCCTATGCTAATGACCCCCAAGCCGGACAAGCATTTAACCAAGACCTGCTGATGCGTGTGCACACCTTTGAAGTGGAGATGAACGATTTCGACAACCTCGTTAACGATTTAAAGTTAACCAAGTCATTTAACAATGACACTACGCTGACACTGGGCTACTTTATGTCGTCGCAAAACATTGATATGTCGTGGTTGTGGAACTCTTACTTGCTAGAGGTGAAGGGCGACAATGCGGCTTTAGTGAATGCCTCCGCAGCGGATGGCACTGCGTTTTCGGATAATGGCTTGTATGCCTATGGCACGCCATTTTGGGGAAATTGTTGCCAACGTAATTACGACACTGAGTATCAAACTCAAGCCCCATATTTAGCCCTGAACACTAAACTCGGTAATGTTTCAATTGATGCCAGTGTGCGCCATGACTCTGGCGAAGCGACTGGCACGTATGCCGGAGCGACCACAGCAACCGTCGATATCAATGGCGATGGCGTGATCTCAAAGCCCGAAGAGCAAGTTGCCGGAATTGACTTAGCTAACCCCAATCCGGTGAATTATGATTGGAGTTACAGCAGCTACTCTGTTGGTGCCAACTACCAAATGAATAATCAGCGAGCCATTTTTGCTCGGGTAAGTGAAGGAGGCAGAGCCAACGCAGACCGCTTATTGTTTGGCAAAATTAACGCTGACGGCAGTGTTGCCAAAGAAGATGCAGTCGACAAAGTAACGCAACTTGAATTTGGTATTAAACAAAAATTTGAGCAGGGCCGCGTATTTGCCACGGCATTTTACGCTGAGACCGAAGAGCAAAACTTTGAGGCCACCAGTCAAACCTTCTTTGACCGCAAATACGAGGCACAAGGGATAGAGCTTGAAGGGGTCTATTATCTTGGTTCGTTTGACTTACGCGGTGGCTTTACCTGGACAGACGCCGAAATTGCCGCTGATGCACTAGCGCCAGAACTGGTTGGCAACACCCCTAGACGCCAAGCTGACTTTATTTACTCGTTAATGGCAAAATACAATTTCGCTAATGGCGCTGCCGGCGTCACTATGATTGGTACCACGGATGCTTACGCGCAAGATAACAATGATCTTAAATTTGACGGCTACACCCAGGTTAATGCCTTTGTAAGTTACGACCTCTCCGACAACTTTAATGTCGCATTGAATGTCAATAATCTCTTTGACACCGAAGGCTTAACGGAAGCAGAAGAAGGCAGTATACCGGCAAATAGCATTATCCGAGCGCGCAGCATTAACGGCCGCACGACATCACTGACGTTAAAATACACTTTTTAAATAGAGGCTGGCACTGATGCAATTAACCAGTTTTGGTGAAATGTTAATGGATCTCCTGCCTACCACACAGGGTGCCCTACTGCCAGTGGCGGGTGGGGCTCCGGCAAACGTGGCAGTAGGATTTGCAAAGCTGGGCGGCCAGGCCGCTTTTATCGGAGGCTTTGCCGAAGATGCTTTTGCCCATCAGCTTAAAACCACGCTGCAAAGCTATGATGTAAATACCTCGTGGTGCGTAACCGTCCCAGGCACAAAAACCGCGCTTGCGATAGTGCAACTGGATGCTCAGGGCGAGCGCAGCTTTTCTTTTTATCGTGACAACACGGCTGATATTGCCCTGGATTACGCACAGCTTAAACAGCTGCAATGGCCAACAGCGGGCCTGTTTCATTTTTGCTCGAACACGTTAACCTCAGAAAAAGCGTTTGCAACCACCCAAGCCTTGGTGGCAGCTGCCGCCAAACAGCAACAGTTGGTGTCATTCGATGTAAATCTACGCCTTAACTTATGGCCCGATCAGAGCCTAGTATCTCAGCGCGTAGAAGCCTGTTTTGCTTTGCTTGATATTATTAAGCTCAGTGTTGAGGAGCTAGACTATTTAGCTGACGCTCAAGGGGTAACTCCAGACGACTATTCAGCTTGGTTATTACAGCAAGGTATACAAGTGATAGTGTTGAGCGATGGCCCAAGACCAAGCAAAGTTATCACGAACAATGATTGTATGTCTGTTACTCCACCGCAGATCCAAGCCATAGACACCACAGGAGCAGGTGACAGCTTAATATCCGCTTTTTTGTTTTACCTCAGCCGTAGCGATATTGATAAAAAACGGTTGTCACAACACCCTAGTGTCCTTCGTCAGGCATTGGTATTTGCCCTCCATTGCGGCGCTTATACTTGTTTAGATAAGGGCGTTATGCCGCAATTGCCTACGCTTGCGGCGTTACAACAACAGTTCCCTTCCTTCGACCCTAACTTGGGCAAGTGATCGTATGCGGGGAAGGAATATCCCGCTTTTTTCTAAGCAAAAAAAAGGCCGCAGCGGGCGGCCAATGCATCATGGGTAAAACAATAGAAGGGATGTAAGTGTGAAAACAAGGCCATTTTAACCCAGAGACTGTAAATTAAAATCACATTATAAAGACTGTTAGCATCGATAAAAGCGAACAATAATAAACGGGCCGCCGCAGAGTAAGTGTTCAATGCTGATGTCAACATTTACCAATCGCTAGCCACTTACATAACTGCCTTACTCTGGTAATCGTAACGCTAAGGAAGTATTCGACACTCACTGCTAAGCACCATTTATGACCCCAAAGCAAATGAGATCTTTTCGACCAATGACACAAAAAAAGCGTCAACTGACAATGGATCAAGTAACCGGTGCCAGAATAGATATGTTATAGTGTAACAAATCAAAACTCCCTGAAATAGAGATATCTGTGAACAATAAAATACTCTTCTCACTCCTTTTCGTAGCCAATGGCACTGTGGCGCAAGAAGCGATTAAATCGAACTCAGCCGAAGACATAGAACACATTGAAATTAAACGTGTATGGCAACCTTACCGAGGCAATGTGCCTTTAGTGCAAACTCCTCAAGCAGTCGATACGATAAGCTCAGACGTACTGGACAGTGAAAGCATTACGCGTTTTATGGCAGCTCTTGAGCTTTCGCCGAGTATTGTCAGGCAAAATAACTCTGGCGGTATGTTTGATAGCTTTGCCATCCGTGGTTTCTCCGGCGATGAAAATAATCCATCAGGCTACCTTGTCAATGGCTTTAATTCTCGCGGCTATAACGGCAATAGAAGTACCGCCAATATCGCCAGCATTGAAGTCATGAAAGGCCCAGGCTCTGCGCTTTATGGCCAAGGCGAGCCCGGTGGTACCATAAATATCATTACCAAAAAGCCGCAATTCGACGAGCAAGGGTATATTCAGGCGACACTGGGGAACTACAGTAAAAAACAGTTTGAATTTGATTACACAAAGGCAATGAATAAAGAGGCTGCATATCGACTTAATGGTTCATATGAAGACTCAGACACACACAGAGATCATGTCTTTGTCGAAAGCTTGCATTTATCGCCGTCGGTATTGTGGAATATATCAGCGGACACCAGTCTAAGTTATGAAATGGAAGTGTTAGATCAGAAAAAGCCCCTAGATAGAGGCGTCTATGTTCTCAATAATGACTTTGATGGTGTTGAAGCGAACGCTTTTTACGGTGATATTCGTGATGGTGCTCACCAAGTTGAAGCACTTGGCCATCAGTTAGTATTAAATCATAAGCTCAATGACGATTGGCACATACTTACTGGATTTGCTTATCGAGACTCTTCTTTTAAAGGAGTATCTTCTGATACTGAGTTATCTGCCGGTAGGCAACTGCTGTTTACAAATGAGAACCTGCTTTCTCGGCAACGACGTGCCCGCGATTATCAAGCACTGGATGTCTCTGCACGCTTTGAATTAAGTGGTGAAGTTGAGCTCGGTAACGTTAAGCACAACATACTTATTGGTGTTGATCATTATAACTTTGATCTTGATACTAATTACAAAGTATGGCGCACAGCATGGGGTTCTGGTGATACCACTTACACTATTGACCCTAATAACCCAGACTACAGCCAAGCCCAACCTGAGCCGCTACAAAAAACACTGACCGCAGAAAATCAAAAAGGCTTAGGTGTTTATGCTCAAAACTTGATCGAACTGACTGATAACACAAAAGTTTTAGTGGGTGCTCGAGTGGATAAATTTGAGCAAGATATTCTCAACCTCCGTAGTAATGAAGCACAAAGCCAAGATCAAACTGAGTTTACACCTCGCTTAGGGTTTATTTATAACACCAGCGATAAGGTTAACCTGTACACCAGTTACGCCGAAGGATTTCGACCAAATCCAGGCCTCGATTCTAATCGTAATGCGTTTGCACCAGAAGAAACAAAATCATTTGAAATTGGCGCTAAATGGCAAGGTATCGCGAGTCGTTTCTCAGGTAGCATTGCACTTTTTGATGCCCAAAAAACCAATATGCTGACTGCTGAGCCGGATTCAGGTTTATCAGCAACTTTAGGGGAGGTAGAAAGCCAAGGTATTGAATTGCAATTAACGACTGAGCTGACAGCAGATACGGTACTGGCGTTTGCTTATGCTTATACCGATGCAAAAACAGCCAATGATGTGGTTAATGCAGATTGGGGCGTGCCAATCCCCAAAGGCTCTCGTTTGATCAATATTGCCGATCATATTGGCCATGTTTCACTCAAGCATTACACCACCTTTATAGGCAAAGAGTCTTATTTTGGGGCAACCGTGAATTATGTCGGTGATCGCTTAGGCGAAACCACTGACGCCAACTTCATTTTGCCATCATATACACTCGTTAATTTGTCAGCTTCAGTTGAATTAAATGACCAGGTAAGCGTAAAACTGGACATCAACAACCTGTTTGATAGGGCTTATTTTGAAAACTCCTATCACAAACTGTGGACCATGCCAGGATCGCCGACAACCTACAGCGCCAGTGTGAAGTATCAGTTTTAAGCCAGAATGGAGTATAAAGTCATAATTTATTCTGGGTAATCTGATTGTCGAGAGTAACAGTCTGAGTAATTTTACTTGGACTGTTTTTCGTTTTGAATACGAGAAAGAGTGTAATGAAAAACCTTCAAAACAGTAAAACGCGGTTGCCTTCAATCGACATACTGCGTGGCTTGGTGATGTTATTTATGTTAGTGGATCATGTGAGAGAACGGTTTTTCTTACATGTACCTGTGCTTGATCCGATGGACATTCATACCACCAGTCAAGATCTGTATTTTACCCGTTTAAGTGCTCACTTTTGTGCGCCCATTTTTGTCTTTTTGACCGGTTTATCGGCTTGGTTATATGAAAACCCCGCAAACGGCGCAAGACGTTCCGTCCAGTCATTTCTGTTAAAGCGTGGCTTATTTTTAATTTTACTTGAAATGACTCTGGTTAATTTTTCTTGGTTTGGTACGTATCAAACTCTTTACTTACAAGTGATTTGGGCCATTGGCGTCAGTATGGTGGTATTAGCACTGCTGGTCGCTTTACCCCGCAGTGTGATTGCCATCTTGGGTGTCAGTATTGTGGTTGGCCATAATATGTTGTCGCCCATCGAGTTTGCAGCGAATGAAGTAGGCTATAGCGTTTGGACGGTTCTGCATGATCGAGGTTACTTAGTCGCTGACGCCTTAATTAACGTCAAAGCGTCTTATCCGGTTCTACCTTGGATTGGCGTTATCTTGTGCGGCTATGCAGTAGGACCTTTATTCGCAAGCTCAATATCTTCGCAGCAACGCAAAACCATTTTGTTGCAAAGCGGAGCAGCGCTTTTAGTCGGGTTACTTGTTTTAAGAGGATTAAATCTTTACGGAGAAACGCTGCCATGGTCTCAACAGGCAACAGTACTTCTGACTGTGATGGACTTTTTCAACTTCACTAAGTATCCACCGTCTCTTGACTTTATTTTACTAACATTGGGTGTAGGTGCATTGGTATTAGCGTTTTTAGAAACTCATGGGGGTAGAGTATTAGAACCCGTTCGAATATTAGGGTCAGCGCCAATGTTTTTCTACATTACCCACCTACACGCATTACTTGTCTTGAGCATAGTAGCGCAGTGGTTATTTGGAACCAACCTACATTATGGCAGCAGTCAAACTGCATATTTTGGCTTTTACCATGTCTGGCAAGTGTGGCTTTTTGCCCTCTGTTTGAGCGTGCTTTTATACCCAGTATGTAAATGGTTTGCAGGTTATAAACGCCGCACGTCAGCGCGATGGGTTAAGTACTTTTAAACATTAATGCTCCTTATTCTATTTGACCCACGTACAGTGGCAAACTAAGTTTTGCCACTGTACGGCTTTGATAGCTTTACTCAAACAGGTGCCTTAGTTTGACGATTTGGGTACATTCAATGTGAATTTCCACTGTAACCCCCCATTTTAAGCAATAGTTATTGGTAGAATTAGTTAGCCGGTTACGTTAAATATTTGGGTAGGATCTCGTCAATGGCCGTATTTGGTCTTTCGTTGTTGTAAATCCAAAGCTAATCAGTAGCAAGTTTCTGTGCCTGCTCAACGCTAACGAACATGTGTAAATCCAGCCATTCATGACGAGCTGTTCGGTTAAAACGTTCAGTATAAGCATTCTGAGCTGGCTTACCAGGCTGGATATGTAGCAGCGTTATTTTCTACTTTTAATAGAGTAGAAACTGGATTAACAAATGTGGCTTTCTTCATTCAAAAGTCACAGTGCCCGTCTGTTATAGCAGAACAAGTAGCTATGCTATATAAAGGCTTAACTGTTAACTATAGCTTTCCTAAAACAATACAAAGTGCCGTTTTATGGCTTCAATCACTCAAAGTGAATATCAACAAAGAACGAGTCAACGAGTTACTTTGAGTTTAACTCTATCCCATGAGCCTCTGACCATTGCCGCAAATCTTCTAAAATTGAAAGTGCTGATTTTCCAAAGTCAGTAAGTTCATACGTAACAGCTATGGGTCTATCGCTTATAACTTTTCTAATTACCAGACCTTCGTCTTCAAGCTCCTTGAGACGCTGATCAACCATTTTTTTTGTTGCGCCACCAAGCATTCGAGTCAAATCATTAAATCGAACTGGCTCATCTTTTAAATGATAAATGATTGATCCTTTCCATTTTCCGCCGATTAAACGCATGCCTTTTTCAATTGCACAAGGTTCCATACATGCGTTATAAACTTTTTTTCTTCCCTTACTATCTGTTTCTATTGAACTTTCCATAATAATTCACTTATTTACTCTAGGTTACTAAAAGTATACTAATTGATTGTTGTTAAAAGGTACCTAGAATATACCACAAGTAACCGTTCAAAATAAATTTAAATTTTGGAGAAACACAGATGAGCAACATTTTAATTATCAATGGTCACCAATATTACCCTTTTTCTGAAGGTAAGCTTAACAGTACCTTAGTAGATAAAGCTGCAAGCTTATTGAACGCAAAAGGTCACAATACACGCATAGTAACAATGTCTGAAACGATAGATGTTGAAAAAGAGCTAGAGAACCATCAATGGGCGGATTTCGTTATTTTCCAATCGCCAATTAATTGGATGGGGGTTACTTGGTCTTTTAAAAAGTATATGGATGAAGTGTATACGGCAGGCATGGGAGGTGCGTTATGTGTTGGTGACGGCCGAACAGCAGAAGCGCCTAAAAAGAATTATGGTATGGGCGGTACGTTAACCAATACTAAATACATGATGTCATTGACTTTCAATGCTCCAGAAGAGTCATTTAATGACGAAAATGAGTTCTTTGATGGCAAATCTGTTGATGATCTTCTGTTCCCTATGCATATGAACTTCAAATTCTTTGGTATGAAACCAATGGAAACATTTGCGTGTTTTGATGTGATGAAAAATGCCGATGTTGAAAATGACTTAAAACGTTTTGAAGCGCACATTAACAAACATTTTTAAGGAACAGTCATGAGTATTGAATACACGAACAAGTTACACCCAGGTGCCGATTTTCCAGCTATTAAGGCAAAGTTACTAAACGGTGATATTAAAACGCTATCAACACCCGAAAATGGGTTGGATTGGAAAATGGTCGTTGTATATAGAGGGCAACACTGCCCCCTTTGTACACGGTACCTGAATGAGCTGGAGAAAGTAAAAGGTTTACTTGCTGATACCGGCGTAGATTTGATTGCCGTTTCAGGCGACAGCAAAGAACAGTTAGAAAGTCATATTGATAGGCTCGATGCTAGTTTTCCAATTGCCTATGGCCTTACTGTTGAACAAATGGAAGAGCTTGGCTTGTATATATCAGATCCAAGATCATCTGAAGAAACGGATCATCCATTTGCTGAGCCGGGGCTGTTTATTGTTAATGATGAGGGAAAAGTTCATGTAGCAGATATTTCTAACAACCCATTTGTTAGACCAGAATTTCAGTCATTAATTAGTGGCTTAGGCTGGATACGAAACCCTGCTAACAACTATCCTATTCGTGGTATGCGTAAATAGGAGCTGCAATGAGCAAAATTGTTTTGACTGCTGTTATTTCAGTCCTAATGTTTGGCAGTGCGTTTGCAGAAGACACGAAAGTCGAGCCAGCACACATCGCATCTCCAAATCAATATGAGCTGCTACTTGAGAACGAGGCAGTTACCGTACTCAAGATGATACTCAAACCGGGTGAACAGGATAATTGGCACAAACACAATGCTGAGACTGTTTATTTTGAAAAAGGTGGCAAGGCGACAATAACGACAAGTGAAAAAGACATGACTTTGGAGATCCCAGATGGCTATGTGATGTGGCATGACCAATGGGAGCACCAAGTTAAAAATGTTGGTGAAACAACAATCACTGCAATTATTGTTGAAAAGAAATAATGATGTCAGAGACACAACTTAACATTGATATCATTTCTGATGTGGTTTGTCCTTGGTGTGTCATTGGCTATGGCCGCTTAAAAGCGGCATTAGCCAATGTTGACACTAAATTCGACGTTAATATTGTCTGGCATCCCTTCGAGCTAAACCCCAGTATGCCAAAAGAAGGTGAAAACCTAAGACAGCATTTGTCGAAAAAGTACGGTACTACATTAGAGGACAGCATTCGGGCCAGAGCTATGTTGACCGAAGAAGGCAAAAAAGTTGGCTTCAAGTTTAACTACTTTGACGAAATGAAAATGCTTAACACGCATCAATGTCATCAACTGCTTCACTGGGCGAAAGAAAGTGATTTGCAAACCCCATTAGCAGAGGCATTTTTTGAGCATTTCTTTAGTAATAGAGGCACTTTCACAGAGCCAGAACTTATCCAAGTGGTGGAAAAGGTAGGACTAAACGTCACTCAAGCAACGTCTATTTTGGTTAACGACTTATACAGTGAAGAAGTGAAGTTAATTGAAGAGCACTGGCATCAAAAGGGTATACATGGCGTACCATTATTTATTTTTAATGGCGAGCAAGCCCTATCAGGTGCACAAGAGGTAACAACTTTCGAACGTGTACTCAATCAATATTTAAAATAGAGACAACTTATTATGTTTACTTATTATGAACCAGACACTGCTCCAGAAGAGTCGAAACCACTGATGGAGCAATCTTTAGCAGGTTTTGGCATGCTGCCAAACCTCCACAAAATTTTAGCTGAAGCGCCAGCAACTTATAAAGCGTACAACCAAACCTTTACAAGCTTCATGAAAGAAACAACGTTTAGCCCAGTTGAGCAACAAGTTGTTTTTATGACGTCAAATTATGAGAATAATTGCCACTATTGTGTTCCGGGCCATACATGGATGATGAAGTCATCTAAAATGCCAGATGATGTTATCGAAGCTTTGAGAAATGGCACTAATCTGCCAGACGCAAAACTTCAAGCGCTTCATGATTTCACAAAAGCCTTATTAGACAACCGAGGTCATATTGGTGACGATAAGTTAAATGAGTTTTTGAATGCGGGATATACTAAGCGCCAAGCTTTGGAAGTATTAACCGGGCTGGCAGCAAAACTAATCTCAAACTTCACAAACGCATTAACACACACAGAAGTGGACGATGCAATGAAGCCTTATGCTTGGGAAAAGCCGGAGAAGTAGTATGTCACTAGAAAACCATCCAATGTGGCGATTGCCAAAGCACCATTTAGATCATGAAGATGCCCATGACCATGTGCATTGGGTCGAGTTATTTTATGATCTGATCCATGTGGTCATTATTTTCTTACTTGGAAACTTTTTAAGCGACCACTTAAGTGTGGATGGTTTTCTAGCGTTTGCGGGACTATTTATCGCTGTATGGTTTGCATGGGCAGACTCTAGCGTTTTTAACTCACTCTATGTCAGCACAGACGTAAAACACCGACTCATTATGTCTTGCCAAATTGTAACCGCAATGGTTATGGCAGCGTCAATTCCTCATGTTTTAGATAAGGGCTGGATGTATTTTGCCCTTGCCTACGCAGCGAATAGAATGATCACCGCCTATTTGTACCATAGAACGAATAGGCTTGGTGTTGAAGCAACCGTGCTTTCACGAACAGTCAGCCGCAACTTCTTTGTTCTTGCTATCGTATTCGCAATAAGTGCTTTTCTACCTAAACCGTATAACTTTGCGGTATTTGCACTTGCCATACTTTCGATCCAACTTCTGTATATGCTGCCCAAAATTGGCGTTTTAGACTGTAAGCGCTTTTTACCTCGATTAGGGCATATGTCTGAGAGGTTTGCTTTATTACTCCTCATCGTTGTTGGTGAAGGATTCTTTAAGCTAGTGATCACTCTATCCGAAAAGGGCGTGTATAAAGTCACTCCAGAAGTACTGTTTAACTTTATGTTTGGGGGTATAGCGGTATTTATTCAATGCTGGATTTATTTCGACTTTGTAGGCAATGGAAAGCCTAAAAATCAAGAAAAATGGACACTCGTTAACTGGTGGTTAGCGCATTTATTCCTAATGCTATCTGCTGTGATGGTGGGTGTTGCACTGGCAGGTGAAGTAAAAGTAGGATTTTGGGACCCATATCCGCTCAAATATGGTGCTATAGGTTGTATTGGCCTTGCCTCATATTTACTGTGTCTACTTTGGATTCAATTCAATATCGAAGAACGCATTGCTCATCGATTCGCTACCGCAAAAGTACGTATGTTTGGTGTTGTTTTGGCTTTAGCAACATTATTGGTCTTGCCCTATGTGCCAGCTTTAATAGGTAATCTTTTATGGGGGGCGGCGTTAATTTCTCAAATAGCCATTCCAGTAACAAGAGCCTATCTTACCTTTTCCAAAGAAGAACAAGATAAAGCTTAAAAATTACGCACTAACAGTTAATTCAATAATTAGCGGAAAAATTGATGGGCAAGAAACTAACAACAAGAAAGCATGTATACGATATTCTTGAACACGGATTCGAAGGTTCGAGAGCTAGTCGATTATTTAGCGGCTTTATCGTAGTACTTATCATTTTAAATGTAAGTGCCATCATTCTTGAGTCTTATCAACCAATAGCCGAAATGTACCATCAAGAATTTCTCTTGTTTAACAGCTTTTCTGTTGTTGTGTTTACGCTAGAGTATTTCGCGAGAGTCTGGGTTTCAGTTGAATCACCGCATAGTGATAGTTCTTCGCCAATAAAATCAAGAATTAGATATTCATTAAGCCCTGTTTCACTTATAGACTTGTTAGCAATAGCACCTTTTTACTTATCATTCATATTTACCATAGATTTAAGATATCTGCGCATGCTAAGAATGCTTAGGCTACTGAAACTAACACACTATTTCAAAGGCCTACGATTATTCATGGACGTCTTGAGAAAGGAATTACCCAGTATAGGCGCTGCAATTATAATCATGAGTGTTTTAGTTATAATGTCAGCCAGTATTATGTATGGCGTTGAACACGAGGCCCAACCTGATGTGTTTGATAGTATCCCTAGCGCCATTTGGTGGTCAGTGGTAACCATGACGACTGTTGGTTACGGCGATGTGACGCCTGTAACTTTTTTAGGTAAATTCATATCTATTTTTATCATGTTGTTAGGTGTTGGTATTGTCGCGTTGCCTGCTGCAATGCTTGCGGCCAAGTTCGGTGATGAGTTGAGAATGCGCAAGCAACTACTAGAACGCGAAATAGCAACCGCTCTTCAGGACGGTGTAATAATTTCAGAAGAGCAAACTGCTATTAAAAAGTTGTCTGAATCAATGGGGATATCTTCTCAAGAACTTGAGCATGTAATATTAACTTATACTAGGAATACTCCTCCATCAGTGACCTGTAATAACTGTGGTAAAGAAGTATTAGTCAGTGCTCGAATAATGGACATGAACTGAATTAGCTATGGAAAGCTTGCCTAACGCAGTTCCTTCCATCCGATTTAGCTTTATATAGTGCTTCATCGGCAAGTTTTACAACGGTTTCAATTGTTATGCCTTCACTTAGTTCAGAAATACCAAAGGAACTTGTCACTGCAGGTAAAAACTCTAACCCTGAATCTCTTGATTCAACTTCAATTGAATTGCGTATGCGTTCAGCTAAATTGATCGCATCCGCCAGAATAGTATCAGTAAGTAATATTGCGAACTCCTCACCACCAAAACGAGCACAGACGTCCGTTTCTCTAATCAAGCTTTTAAGTAAGCTTGCAATAAATTGTAGTACTTTATCGCCAACTTGATGGCCGTAATTGTCATTGACCGACTTAAAATGATCAATATCCATTAAGATCAAAGCTGCTTTTCTTTCATACCTAATACACCGCGACATTTCACTTGCTAGACGTTCATCAAAACAACGTCTATTCATTATTCCTGTTAGTCCATCCGTATTGGCTTGCTTGTGCAGTTCATGATTTGCTTGTTCTAACTCTTTGGTGACAGTCGATATAAAATGCATTAAACGCTTCAGAACTCTTGTACTCTCCTGCAGCTTTCTATTTTCTATGTGATTTGTATTATTATTTTGTTGTAATACATTCCCTTCCCTAATCGCCAAAGCAACGAGCTCTGCATTCAACACATTCGTTTTACTCACCGCATTTGAAAATTCACCTAAAGTGAAAAAACCCGCTGTTGGGGCTAAATCCTGAAAGGGACTCAACTCTTGCTTCACTTCTTTTTGTAGAAAAAGTCTTCGACAACCACAGGAAAACAGATAAATAGCTTCAGGGTGAAAGCTTCCCAAACGCTCAATTGCTACGTTTACAGCGTTTAATATTGAGTTTAGATCGCCATATCCAAAGCGAACTTTTGCACCCTCAGCAACATTTGAGGTGAACTTTATAGCGCCATCGTCTCCGAATGCAATTGGAACTTTAGCAAGAAAGTTTTGCTCTTGTTTGATAATGAGTGGAAACCCTACTAATTCATCAACGCATCCATTTTCAATTCGCCCAATATAGTGTTGATAAAGGTCTGCTGCATTTTGATTATCAATTTCTAAAATAGAGTTGCGATCTGTCTTAGTTACCACCATTTCTTTTCCGAACGGTTGCCAACCTAAGATATTTTCCACCTTTAAGCTTACTCCCTCGCCGCATATTGCGACTGCTAAGAAAGCTGACGAGGAAACGAAATCGTTATGTAAAACCAATGTTTTAACAAGTTTCAAATGATCACCAGCCCCTCCACCGACAATGGGTACATCATCTACTTCTGAGGCAAATCCAGATAAAAAATCTTCACTTACTAAGCTATGTGTCGTTCCCAATAAAATAGTGGCTTTAACTTCTTTTCCACATTTGCGCTTTACGTTCCTACCGAGCAGTTTTCCAGAAAGCACCTCTTTGTGAGGAGCACATTCTAGATGGAAAGAGAAAACCTTCGCTTCATTAAATACGGTTATTGAAATTATCGAACCGCTATCAAGCTTGTCACCATTTATAATTTCTCCGATCGTTGTGCATCCTATTACATCAATAACGGGTATTACTTTTCGCAAACAGCTTGATACTTCAAGCATAAATTCATCGTCTACATAGGAAGTATAGAATTGAGCCAATACAGCACTGGCATTTTCGAATTTATAATCGATGCGCTCTAACTGTGAATGTAGGTCCTCTACATTGTCAAACTTAAATACAAAGTGCTTCATAGCTATGTGTTTTCGGTTAGAAAAGTTTATGTTGCTTAAAGTTTAGACAACCCAGTGAAATTCTCTAACAAAACAGATTTATAGATACAAACAAAGTCAACTGAGTTCTGTTGAAAGTAAACACGCCTATTTAAAGCTATGCAATTTAGAAAGTAATCATTAGCTGAGCTAGGGATTAAAGAATAAGAGCTTTTCATTAAGTTGAAGCTAATGGCTAGCAATAACCCCTATTTAACGATACAGCAAGAGCTGCCAAAACAACTCCAAGTTAGAGGGATAGTGCGTTTTTTGGCGAATGTGCGCTACAGTAGTGAATTAAAGCGATTCATATTACACTAGCGCCACTTCGGCAACTAATTAATAAATCGACTTATGCCATTACTTTGGATAGTTACCGCCTTATGGGCATTTTCATTTTCTCTGATTGGGGTTTATCTTGCGGGCCAGGTAGACACTTGGTTTAGTGCGCTGTCACGCACTGTGTTGGCGGCATTGGTGTTTGTGCCATTTCTTAAGCCTAGGCAAATCAACGCGCAATTGGCACTAAAACTGATGGCCATTGGCGCGATACAAATTGGTCTAATGTACAGCTTTTATTACCATTCATTTTTATATCTAAGCGTTCCCGAAGTCCTGCTGTTTACGGTGATGACGCCGGTGTATATTACCCTGATCAACGACCTGCTTGAGCGCAAAACCAACTACCACTTTTTGTTTTCAGCTTTACTTGCCATTGTCGGTGCCATTACCATGCGCTACACCGAGCTCACCAGTGATTACCTGTTTGGTTTGCTGTTAGTGCAAGGGGCAAACCTGTGCTTTGCCCTTGGTCAAGTAGGCTATAAAAAGCTCAGTGAGCAGCAAACGCTGGTGCATCATCAAAGCTTTGGCTATTTCTTTATTGGTGCCTCGGTTGTCTTAGGCTTAGGCTTTATGCTGTTCGGCAACGCCCAACAATTACCCTCCACTGAGTTGCAATGGGGCATTGTTATCTACCTTGGTTTAGTGGCCTCTGGAATTGGCTATTTTGTTTGGAATCTGGGCCTAACGCGAGTCTCTGTAGGTGAGCTGGCGGTGATGAACAATGCCTTAATTCCCGCGGGGATCATGGTCAACTTGCTGATTTGGAATCGCGAAGCGGATCTGCTACGCCTTGGCGCTGGCAGCCTGATTATCTTTTGCGCGCTCATTTACAGTCAGCGCAGTGCAAAACTCAACTCAGCAAACAAGGGCGCGATTTAAAGCGCCTTGTAGAAGTGAATTTTATAATCGAGCGGGGTTGTTACGGGCTCACACTTCACTATGTGATAACCATGGCTTATGAGCATCAACAGCATGGTGTTAAATTGGTTGCGAGACTTCACACGGATAGCAGCAAAACCTTGCTGCCGGCACCACTGCTCTTGTTTTAACAATAATTGCTTCGCAATACCATGACCACGGTATTGCGGAATAACTGCCCCCAACCAACTATAGAATTCCTGATCATCAAGTGCATAGCCAAGTTTGTAGCCCACAGGTTGCTCCCCAGCATACGCCACCAGCAACAAATGCGGTTTGCCCGTTAACCTTTGTGCTATCTGAGCTCGCTGTCGCGGCTGGCTGAACTCTGGAATTTGCAGCTCTACCTGCAACAAATCATCAATGCCTGCGGGTTTAATCTCTATTTTCATCGCAACTCCTGCTCAATAACAAAATGAGCACCATAATTTACCCGAGCTAAAGCGCCATTGATTAAGGTTAAATTGGGGGCTTGATGGCCGATATCGACATCGTAAATTACCGGCAAATTGAACCCTGCAAAGGCTTTTTGTAAGGCATCAATATGAGTCCAGTCGCTGTCCTCGGCTACGGTTACTGGGTTGCGGCCTATTAATAATCCCGACAGCTGCGAAAACCAACCTCGTAACTTAAGACTTTGCAATGCACGGTAATACGCCGGCGGTGACAGCTCTGCGTTTTCTAAGTACAAAATAATGTCCTGCTGCGGATACAGCTTGGCAAATGCTTCAAGATCAAAGTACTCCGTGCCAGCGAGCAACATATGAATATCCAAACAGCCGCCTAATAACCTTCCTGAAAACGCCCCTTCTGGTGCCTTGGAGTTTAATACCCGCCACTGAGTGGGCTCACTGAGGTTAAATCCAGTATTGGGGTGGGCAGCAAAATCTAACGACTGCGGCTCAAAAGAGGATGAAGGATACTGCCTAAAACCGCCGCCAGGCGCAGTGCCTAAATGGCTAAACAGTGACGTAGTAAGGGGATCGGTTTGTTTGTCTGTGAGTTGCATCAGGTTGGTTGCGTGAACACTCGCCCAGCCCAATTTACAAGTCAATGCCGTTAATAGCGTGCTGACATCCGAAAAGCCTATTAACCACTTTGGCCTTGCCTGCTGTAGACGCTGCCAATCCAATAAAGGCAATATATCCATCGCCACAGCTCCGCCCCAAGGCGGCATAATGGCATCGACCTGGTCATCTAACAGCAGCTGCATAAGCTCATTTGCTCTGTCATCAGCACTGGCACTGACATAATGGTGATTCTCACGCAGACACTGCCCTTGCAACACTTCAAACCCTTGGCTGTGTAAATAGGCTAAGGCATTATCTAAACGTGCATGCATGGCTTGGGGCACGCCTGCAGAAAAGGCACTCACCGCTATTTTACTGCCCAGTTGCAAAGGGCTAGGATACTTCATGGCTAAACCTAAAACGCATAACAAAGCTTTATGCTACACCAGTGCAAAGTAAAATACATCGGATTATGAAATGGCCACCACAGGAGTGTCGGAATCAAAGCCAACATCAGTAAATAAGCTGTCTATTTCCAGCTCCATCTCTTTACGGTTTAAATCCAATGACTTTAATGTACTGCCCCCTAATAAGGCTTCTTGGCCGCGCTCTAAACGCGCATGAAGACTAGCAATAACACTGCGGATGCGCTGTTTATCTTGTTGCTCTATGCCTTTTTGCTGCTCAGTGTGACGGTCGAGCTGAGCTAACATCTCCAGCCGCTGCGCCAGCTCTTTGTAACTCAAAAAGTCCAGATTTAAACTGCTAAATAACTGCAATTGCGCCTGATCTTTTGCCGTTGCTTTAGGCTGTAATGGTTGAGTCATAATCTCGGCAACTAACGCCCGCAACTGCTCAATGGCCTTAGCTCTGTCGCGAGAAAAAGCACTGAGGTCTAGGTTGGTTGCTAATGGTTCTTGTGGCACCGATGCACTCATCTGATTTGCCGGTAACTGTGCTGTTGTAGCATGGGTTTGCTTAGCCGATAAGACACCCTGATAGTGACTTTGAAAACCACTGGGTTGGGTGTTTTCTTGCGTTTCACTGGCCTGCAATGAGGCGTTTGACGCAGTAACAAAATGGGATAAAAACTGTGTTTGCATGACCAACCTATTGCAACAATAAAACACAGTAGCACTGCAAGCATTATTCCACGTAAACCTTTAAGCAAAACTGCCGATAATTTAACCAAACCCTGCGCCTAAACGCCTTTTTGTCAGCTAAAACGGCAAGGCTTAGCCTTTGCCGCATCAGTAGCGGGGCAGTTTTTAGCCGCACTGCAATGTCACGGCAACCATGGTTACTGCCACACTTGCGTTTAGTTATTTGGTACAAAGTTTGCTGTGTAAAAATCAACCTAATAATGGATGTGCTTCACCATGAGACTAACAAAGGAAGAGTTGCAATTCATTCACACCACATTGAGTGCCAAAGAGTCGCCGCACTTTGCCGAGCTTGCAACCCATGCACCACTGCAGCAGCAACTTAGCAATGAGATACGCAGCTTACTCAATGGTATGGCCGACAGTGCTCAATTTAGCTTAGTAGCCAGAGGCGGCAGAGAAGAAGTCGAGTTTCCAATCAAAAACCTGAGCACCATCATTGATATACTGCAAAGCAACCTCGCCGCACCGAACATTGTCGACGCCAACCACCAGGGTTTACCCAGAAGCTGGCGTACTTGCCCCCAAACACCGGTACTTACGCGGCTAAGCGCGAATCTTATGCCCTTTCCCTTAGTATCCATTTCTCAAACTGGGGGGCTTATCAATACGTTTCCCTATTTAGCCGCACCATTGCAACAGCGCCTTTGTAAGCGCCTTGCTAAGCTGTACCTAGGTAACATGCCCCCGTTACTGCTCAGTATCAATGCCCTGGTCCTGAGTGGCCGGCATCAGTTGGCTATTTCATTCAATTTAAACGCCGCCGACAGCGAAACCTTAAAGGCTTTTATTCTCCATCATTATGTGGCTGGTAAGGGGATAAACCTATAAACCGAGCGCTTCATAAACTACACGAATGGCCAATAGTATAAAGGCAACACCAAGCAACTTGTCGATACCTGAGCGCTTAGCGGTGAGATCAAATTTATCGCGGGCTGTGGCACTAATAACCGACACCACAAAATACCACATGGCATCAATCGTCAGTACCGTCACGCACATAATAAGACCGACTGAGAGTGTCATTTTCTCAGGTTCGATAAACTGCGAAAACAGCGCGACAAAAAAGATCGCCAGCTTGGGGTTTAAAAAGGCAATGGCAAAGCCGTCTTTTGCAGCCTGCCAGTAACTGGTGGTCGCCAAATCGTTCACGACCTGCAAACCTTGGCTTTGACTGCGCAGTATTTTGATGCCCATCCATGCCAAATAAGCCGCCCCACCATAGACGAGAACTTGGTATAACAGTGGTGATTGCTGAATTAACCCAGATAACCCCAACAGCGCCAGACAAGCGTAAATGCCAACCCCAAAACCATGAGATAAGCTGGCAACAATCCCGTGTTTCGCGCTTTGAAATAGGCTATAGCGTAATACCACAGCCAGACTTGGTCCTGGCGACATTGCCCCCATTGCGCAAATAGCCGCTAAGCTTAGCCATGCAGTTAGTTCCATAATAATTCCATGCAAAATAACAAAGTCATAGGATAGCAAATTTTGCTACCCTAACGCAGCTCTTGGCTCTCAGCTGGGTGTATGCCGTTGCTATAAGAGGTTTGTTCAGACAACGCCTTTGACTGGCTAAGCGCCCAAATGCTACCGCTTTTACTAGCGTTGTGCTTAGTCTTGTTGGCCAAACGCCAAAAAACCACTGCAATCACCCCAGCAACAAGCTCCAGCGCCCAGGTCGCAGCCGAGTTAGCTGGCCAAATTGCCAGGTTAGGTAACCAGTAAGCCAGCAAGGAAGTCAGTGGCAACGAGATACATAACACAGCTATTAAGCGCTGAACGTACACAGCGGTGCGCGACAGCTCAAACCGCAATGCCGCCAAAAGAACAGCAAAGAGACAAAGATAATATAACCACATATACGCTAGGTTGACATTCAATGACGTGAGCGCAAACCACTTTGTAACAGCAAACGCCATTGCAACTCCAAGCAGTGAGCCCAAGGCTACGCCAATGGTAAGCTTGGCCATCACACGTGGAGCACGGGACTGCTCAGCCGCATTTGATTTGTGGCGTTTTTGCAACCACAGTAAATTTCCGGTGTAGAACAGCACAGCCCCTAAAATACCCATAATAAAGTAACCAAAACGCCCAAGCTCGCCGCCAAAGCTACCAAAATGCAGTCCGAATAAGGTGGTGACCACCCTCCCCCAAACTCCCTGATCGCCATTCATTATGCTGCTGCTCGACACTTCAAAGGTATAAGGGTGCATAAACAAAAAGTCTGTTTTGGGGCCCCGCATTAAGTGCTGCTCACTCACTAACTGAATTGACGCCCGGGGCGAGCTGCTATTTAAACCACTGAGGCTGATTTGCTTAACCTGATGCTCTGGCGCGTATTCGTTGGCTTTAGCAATAAGTGTAGTGATACTGGGCAACGCTTGACTGTTGAAAGTTGTTTCAGAGGCAACCGGGCGTGGAAACAAGGGTTTATCACCGTATATTTTTCCTAGGCCATCGTACAGCACATCATGAAAAGCAAACACTATTACGGTAATGGCAATGATAATATGAAATGGCAAACTGGCAATACCGATTAGATTGTGCGTATCAAGCCAAAAACGCTTGCTGTCTTTATCTTTCCTTAAAGCTAAAAAGTGCTTTGCTAGAGTCGGCAATAAAAAGATAAGCCCAGACAGCAACGCCAAAAAGTACAAGATGGCGGCCACACCAAGCACATACACACCGGCTTGTTCGTGACCCACCTCTCCTGCTATCCCGGCGCTACGATGAAGATAATCGACCAGCGCAGACAGTTCATTTTTACTACTGGTATGAGCCACCAGCTCGCCATTACTATCGAGGCTTGCATGCCAAAGCTGGTCGTCTAGGCGCAGTCCTCGAGGGCTCCCTTGCTGATACCAGGTGACCGGAGAGGTGTTTTCGGTCAAACTCAAGGTGATTTGTTTGCTCGATTCAGGGTGGCCAGAAAAGACTTGCTGTAGTAACTCATCGTACTGGTTTATTTCTACTTGAGGTAAGTGCTGTGTCGGTGGCGTTGACCATTCATCAATCACTCCGGCATACATGGTGATGGCACCGGCGAAAAAGCCAATAAACAGTAATAACCCGGTGGTGATCCCAGTCCAGGTATGAATTGTTTGATAGGTGCGTAACACATCGGCGCGTATCTTCATAAGCCCCCCTGAACCATATACAGAGCGGCATAAGCTATAATGTTTGCGCCACCTAGCCAAATAAATGCTTGTTTTGCGGTTGGAAATAGATAAACCAAGCTCAATATCAGCAACCAAATGGGGGTGATCATCCACATCAGAAACTGACTACGCCAGAGTAATCGTTCAGCGCTAATTTGTTGCTGCAAACCGTCGCTGCCAATCCAAGCAAATAAGCCAACTAAGGCAAAACTTAACGCCAGTCCAAGCACCCCACCCGCGACGGATTTCCCCCACCAGTGCGGCTTTATAGTGTGTTTTTTTGATAAGGCACTCATGAGGACTTGTTAAATAACCATAAAATTGTAAAAGGGATCAGCGCAGTAAATAACATGACCGCCAGTAACCAGCTGAAAACCACAGCGGCACCGACAAACATGTCAATGGCGATAAGCAAAGCAAGCAAAGATAGTCCAGCGCTTACAAGTCGCCACGACTTGGCTATTGGAGAGTTAAGGAGACGTTGATGTTTCGTACTGAGGTATAACAGCAAGATGGCTGTTAACAGGGTGAATAAGAAGACAGTGCCAAGCACAGCAAACTCCATTTTACGAGCGGTTAAAAATAACTGGTTACAGGATTATAACCTTTGTGTCATATACAGCAACAGCAAAACAAAAATATATGAGAATCATTTTTATTACATAACCTTGAGAGTCGGGCTTGATGAAGCACTCTCTGTTTGTGTGTCTTACCGTTACTGAGTATTTGCACTTTTGCCATTCTCTTCTTAAGCTTTTAGAAGTGACTATAAGGCTTGGCTTCATGTTAAGAGTACTGTTTCTACTTAGTTTTTTTTGCTGCTTTTCCACGCAAGCAAATACCGATAAGCGTATTGTGAATATCTGCTTTGAACGCTGGTGGCCATACAGCTTCACCAACGACTCAGGCTTCGCTGCCGGTATTGAGGTGGAGATAATTCGCCATGCCCTGCGTGGCAGCGGCTTTCGCGCCACTTTTCATGAGCTTCCCTACCGCAGGTGCCTAGCGGGCGTAAGACAAAGAGTATTTGATTTCACCTTATATGTTGATAGCTCAGATGGCTTACCAATTGTTGACGTCTCTTTCACCACGTGGAAACTGGCTCTAGCGGTAAAACAAGGTCAGTTCACGAATTATGCAGAACTCCTCAAGCTACCTGCGCCAAAAATCATGATCTCTGATGAATACACTTACCCCGACGCAGTAAATCAGCGCTTAGGCGCCATCAATGCCGCCATTATTAAACGCTCTTACTATGAACAAAACCATGCCGATGGCAGCAGATTTTTCTCTGTGTTGCAAAGTAACCGCGTCGATGCCGTGCTTGTAGATAAAGTCTGGGCCATGGAAATCATTCGCCACCACAAGCTGCCCGTTTACCTGTTGCCTCAAACATTCCATTTTGAACAGCAATACATGGGCTACCATAAAGAGAATCAAGCTCTGGCAACGCAGATTGAAACCTTACTCAAGCAAGTTTCAAAAGAAACCATTAACCGCCTTGAAATTAAGTATTTAGGTAGTACGCCATAGCCCTCTAACCCTCACACAATAGTTTAATTATTATCTAACAACCCCATAACCACCATTCAACACTGTGCAGCTACACTTATAAATGAAGTGGTTGTTAGGGGGTTTTATGATCTTAAAAAGAGGGCTAATAGTAGCTTTGATCACTGCGCTTAGCTGCAGTGCGTGGTGGCTGTGGTATAGCATGAAACGCTATGAGCATATTGCTACGGTGGTAAGCGCTCCACCAGCCAAAGCACAATTTAGGTTAGGTTTTTACCCTCATATTGCACAAGTTGAACGCCCCAGCGATCCCTTTCCTTTTCCCATTGCTGTAGGAGGCTTTGGCCCTGATACCAACCTCTACTCTGGCCCCAATCAATATCCATTTTACTGTATGACTATGGATTCAGGATTAGGCCAGCCTAGCGTGGATAATCAGCAGCAATATGGCGTGCCTGTTTATAAGGCCGGGCAGCTGGCCGGATACAGTAAAGACTGTATGATCCCTACGCGAATTAATTACTATGCCATTAATAACAATGATCAAGTAGAAGCACTAACCGACATCGATTCCCCTTTTCAGCATCCAGTGTTGCTGCGGGTTGAACAAGGCACTATTAATCGCTTTATTTACACCATTGTGATGCCCATAACGGCAGTCGAAGTCGGTGATAGGTTGGCAAAATCACAATGGAACCAGCGCCTTATTTATCAATTTAATGGTGGCTCAGGTATTGGTTACCGCCAAGGTCGGCAGCGCGCAAGCCGAGTGATAGAGCGCCAGCTAGAGCAGCTTAAGCTAGGGTATGCGGTGATCAGTTCCAGCGGTAATAAAACCAGCTATACCTACAACATGCTGTTGGCAGAAGATACCGCCAGAAGAGTAAAAAAACAATTTACCAGCCTCTATGGTGAGCCTCTTTATACGGTTGGTGTTGGCGGCTCAGGAGGCGGGTTGGCGCAATACTTAATTGCGCAAAACAGCGAGGGCATTTTGGATGGCTTAATTCCGCTTTATAGCTACCCAGATATGATCACCCAAACCACCTATGCATTGGATTGCGACTTACTTAATAACTACTTTACCTTTAGAGCAGACGACAAAAAAGCGTGGCGAGATTGGCAGCGACGCCGCCATATTGAAGGCATGAATGCCCTCAATGACTTTCCACAAAAAGGCGGTTTTTTACAGCCCCTTAACCAGCTCATGGCAGGCTTCGTGCCTTCTTTTCCTGATGGCAGTAGTGAATGCATTAATGGCTACTTTGGGCTTTCGGCCTTTATTAATAACCCTAGGCAAGGATTTTTGCGGCCGTTATTCAGTGAGCAACTGAATGCCACAACACATTGGAGCTACTGGCAAGATATGCAGCATATTCTGGGCACCGATGAGCATGGCTTAGGTCTGAGTACCTGGGATAATGTTGGCGTACAATATGGTTTAGAGGCACTGAAAGCCAACGACATCAGCTTAGCTGAGTTTATCGACATCAATCAAAAAGTGGGGGCATGGAAACCGCAATCACACATGCGCCAAGAGCAAATAGCCTTACCACTGGGTCATAAAATCCCAATTTGGCTCACGCTCTGGGGCAACCACAATATTACCACCCCAAAAGACGATGGCGTTGCACCGCGTCACCACGGCGATCTCAAGGCCATGCAAAACGCCTATCGCTCCGGCCAAGTATTCATTGGCCGCGTTAACTTGCCTATTATCGATGCTCGTCATTACTTAGAAAACGAGCTCGATATGCACCACATGTCCGCCTCTTTTTATTCTCGCCTGCGTATTCAGCAAGCCAATGGCCATGCTAAAAACCAACTGATTTGGGTGGCCGATAAAGCGTTTAACCCGACCGCTTTAGCTTTTAAAGAAATGGACAAATGGCTATTAAATATTAACAACAACCCAGGCATTGGAGTGTTTGAGGCCAAACCAAAAACACTTAAAGATACGTGTTTTGCCGCAAACGGCGACATTATTGCTCAAGGTAACCACGTTTTCGATGGCCTTTGGAATAACCAAGCTCCGGGCAAATGCACTAAACAATACCCCATGTACTCCACCAGCCGTATCCAAGCTGGTGGTTCGTGGCATGGCGACACCTTTAAATGTCATCTAATTCCCGTAGCGGAAGCCGCCAACATCGGCCTTTATGGTGAGGTGGAGATTGCAGCGGCCATTCCTAAACTACAACAAATATTTCCCATGGGCGTGTGTGATTATCGCCAACCAGATGTTGGGCGACCGCAAGATTTGTAATAGTTATAGAATCTTATGAGTTTTAAGCGAGCTACTTTAGGAGAGCAATGCCCGTTCATGAAAGCATGTTTTGCTCCAGCTGGCTCACGCTCGAGCCAGCTCCCTCTGATTTTGTCTAATGCTTGATTCTGTTTTAATACAAAACCATAAATCGTCCATAGTTACTCCATATTGATGCAATAGGATTTAGTTGTTTTTTAGAGAACATGGATGTTCCCTTTCACCTTACTTACTTTTTATATGCCAAGATCAGGACAACATTAACAAAACATCCACTAAGTAGACTTTACAGCCAATCTTTGCCATGAGCAGTCGTTTTCTAAAATCAATTATTTTATCCAAGTTATTACTAAGCATGTACAATTTTTTGTAGTATCCCTCTCCACACCTCCTCTAGCTGACTACTCAATAATAAAGCCCCCCATCAAAATAATTACAATCGTAAAAGGAATATAGTTTTTATATTATGGGTGTTGATACCACTCTTATCACCGACTGCTGTTGGCCCTTAAACTGGGAGCACATTAAAAACTCCATTGGTTCCGTTTTTTTACAAAAAAATCGAGAAACGCTCGGATCTTAGGCTGAACTGGACGGGATGGGTGGTAATAAACATAAACTTCTGCATCTTCCCACCAATAGTCTTGCAATACAGGCTCTAGACGATTATTTTGTATAAGCTCTTTCACTGCTTTGGTATCTGCCGGCGCGTTTATAATACCAAGACCGGCCTCTGCCAACTGTAACATGCCGGTAACGGTTTTAATTCGGCATTGGGGCATGATGTAGTTCGGCTCACCACTGCCGTCACAAGTTATCAGCACATTACTTGGTTGATTATGCAAGTACCCAACAACTTTGTGAGCTTCTAAATCCTCAATTTTTTTTGGGTAACCCATCGTTTGCAAGTAGCTAGGCGAAGCAAATAATCCGTATACTGATTTCCATAAGGGCTTACGCTTTAGCCCTGAGTATCTATCGCCAAGATAAGACCCTACGGCCCAAAAAATATCGAAGTCGTCCTTCAAAATATCAATAACCTGCTCTCTCACATCAAGCGTAATATTTAAGCTTGGATACTGTTCAGTAAACTCAGCTAACCACGGTATGAGTGTTTCATTAATGATTTCGTTTGACTGACAAACGACCCGAAGTTCACCCGTCACCTTACTTTCTTTTGCACGAGCCCAATGCTCAAAAGCGTCGTGTTGCTCTAATAGCTTCTCAGCTTTTGTTTTTAACTCGCTCCCAAACTGGGTTAGAACTAACGAGCGGCGAGTTCGAATGAACAGCGCTTGGTTGAGGTTCTCTTCCAGCCGACTGATCTGTTTACTTATTGCCATGACCGACTTTGCTTCTGCCTCAGCAACTCTGGACATGTTGCCAGTCTCTGCCACTTTGCAAAATATTTTCAAATCCCTAGGGTGCAGCATGATTAAACCAAATGTTTATCTTTTCTAAGTATTTAATACATTTATTTATATCAAGTAAACCTTTAACGTTAGTTCAATGAATAAAATGTGGAGAATTATTATGCAACTGCAAACCGGTGAGTGGGTTATTCTTTTCTCTATACTGGCCATGGTGCTATTTAGTGTATGGGAAGCCGATAAGGGAAAAATAGCATTATTTGAGGGTCGAAAATCCAAGATAAGAGTCTACCAAGAAGCAATGTTATTTATGTGGCTACCCACTTTTTTATTATTGGCGCTATTACTTTTTAAATCGATAGACTCAAAAGCATTGGGCGTTTCGTGGCAAGGCACTATGGCTAACTGGGTAGGGATTGCTGTTGTCTGCCTTGTTATTGGCTACTTTGCCTACTCACTCTACTCGCTATATGTAAGTGCAGAGCAAAGAAATGCGTTTCGTCAAGCGCTGAGCGATAACTATGCCTGGATGATACCATACACGCGCCAAGAGCTGCTCTGGTTTACTTTAGGCCTTTCACTGTCTGCCGGGTTATGCGAAGAGCTTCTATTTCGTGCTTTTCTAATAGGTGTTTTGAGTGAGCAACTTGGTACATTACCCAGCCTGTTGCTCAGCAGTGCGGCCTTCGGCATATGTCACTGTTATCAAGGCTGGAAAAATATTATAAGAACTGCATTAATCGGGTTATTGCTTGGTGTCGTATTTATTTTTACTGAGCTGTTATGGGTGGTAGTGATCATACATACTGCGGTTGATGCTTATGGTGGCTTAGTGGGATATATGATCAACAAGACAGAGATTGACAAACCATTTAAGACAACAGTGTGAGAACTGGTAGCCTAATTGGAAGCTTAAATGTTGGCTTGTGTTCGTATTACGACCAAAAATCGAAGTCATATTACATATTCTTAAATGTATAACAAATTGTTTATTAAGGTTTATTTTAATCTAAACGTTCATTCCTTCAGGCTTTCTCAATATAGCGTTGCAACTAAACCATAGCTTACAGCAATAAAGTTGTTTTAAATTGTAAAACACCATTTTAGCAACACAGATTCAGTAGTAGACTGTGAATTATTGTTTAGTCTATTGATATAATTGAAAAATAAATTTTATCTCAATACAGCCTAGCGCTTATTCAATGCCACGTTAGCATCAATGGCAGCGCTCGTGCATCAGCCCTTTTAATAGGAAACATAGGTAAGGTTATCGGTCACCATTGCCTTAACGGAGTCCGAAGTAACTCTTGAGACAACTGTAACTGCTAGTAGTCTTTACACTAAACTGTGACCACCTCCCCTCGGCACGTTGCAGTGTAAAACGGTTCAGTTAATCAAGGATTACCATAGCCCAAAGCCCTCTTGCGAGGGCTTTTTATTACAACATATAGGCTAGGTTAGAATTGCACACTCAAGCTCAACGAAACGTCATCAACGTCATTGGCAGAAATAAAATACTTGCTGTATTCCACCCCGAGTGACAATGAACTCGTTACTTGATACGCAAGCCCAGCCCCAACATAACCACTGGTGCCGCTGTCTTCATAACGCGTAGAAAAACGCCCGTCACGAACACTGTTTACCCGGTAATCCCAATTAAAGGCACCCAAAAAGGCTTTGCCACTGAGCTTACCCGTTAAGGTGTTAATGTAGTTGAACTGTAATGCAGGTCCTTCTGGCAGCACTGGAGCCACCCTTGAAAGCTGCTGCTGGGTTTGCTCTGGGTTCTCGCTTAGCCCGCTAAACTCAACACTGCCTTGACCTAAGTCGATGTAACGTAAACCCACTTGCCAACTTGGCAACAGCTCATAAAACGCGCCAATTGACCAGCTGTTACTTTTGTCGTCTACCGCCGTGATATCAAGCCCAGCACTGGCAATCTGGCTATCCGCCTCAGACTGACCTGCCGTTGCCGTCAGTTGCCAATCAGCCGCATTGGCTTGAGAGCTTAATAAACAACTCGTGGTTACCAAGGCAAAGGCCGGCAACACTGCTTTGCGGCGACGAATAACCAGCGCACTCATTAATAACAACACCATACCTCCCATGCTCCCCGAGGAGCTATTTTCAACCTGGGTTACCTGCTTGAGGGTCACCGTCACAGATACAAGTCCCTCAGAAGTGGCACCAAATTCATCTTTGACGGTATACACTATGGTATCAACACCCTCAAAGCCTGAGTTTGGTTTATAGCTTAAGGTGCCATCCATATTCACTTTCGCTGTACCTTGCTCTGCCGTCGCAGCCACCAAGCTCAATGCGCCACCCTCTGGGTCGCTATCATTGGCTAAGACATCAATAACCAGCTCAGAGCCATTGCTAGAAGCCGTATCATTCACCGTTTGCGGCGGCTGATTGACCACGATACTCACTACAGCGGTGCTATTTGCTGAGCCGCCTTGGCTATCGGTGACACTGTATTGAATCGTCGCATCACCAATAAAGTTTGCGGGTGGAAGATAACGGAGCTGATTGTTTTCAATGGTAACGTCACCAAAGTCAACCGTGGCCCCCGTTATGGTGAGGGTGTCATTATCAGCATCGCTGTCGTTTTCAAGGACATCAATCACCACTTCTTGACCCGATACTATGGTGACGGAATCTGGGCTGGCTTCAGGCTGCGTATTGTCACTCACCGCAACCGCAATGCCACCGGGGTCGACAATACTGCCATTGGCTACACCATCATCGTCGTTCGGGCCACCATCTACAATTCGTAGTTGCACACACCAATCCCCTTCAGCTAACCCTGCCGTCCATTGATTGCTGCCTGGAGGTGGACAGAAGCCAGGCTCACCTGTGGTAGACAGCAACTCATTACCATCTCCAGTGACAAAGTCACGCCATTCCCCAGAGATTAACTTACGATACACGGCATTAAGCGGAATTGGCTGACGCTGTGGCAGCACAATACTGTAAACGTCACCCGGCTGTGGTAGGCCAGTTGCTATAAAGTCAAATATACCACCGGCGTTACTCGCACTAGGATCTGACGGTAACTCTTCTTCAAGTAACTGCAACCCACCAGTATTGTTTTGTGGAACGGTTGCCCCTTTGCGTAGACAAACACCAGGATCCCCCTCAACTAAGAACTGATTGGATTCGAGCGCTTGCTCCTGAATGACATTACAATCAGTGATAGCATCCATAAAATCAGGAATACCATCTTCATCGTCATCAGAGTACCCTTCTTGATCATCTGGAATTAAATCTCCATCGCTGTCTTCACCTGTGAGGGGGGCTAGTGACGGCACGACTTCAACAAACACATTACGAGATGTCGACAAGCTAGGCTGAGCATTATCTGTGGCAGTTACTCTTACCTTATAGATCCCAGCTGGGATATTGGCAGGATTAAACTCAAATACAAATGGATCGTTTGACACATTAACCAACTCGGCATCGGGCTGCCAAGTCACGCTTACTAAATCATTTGGATTAGGGTCACTAACCTGCGCTTCTATTGTTACTTGCTCATCTGAGGCAGTAATTAAGCTACGCTCCTCGTTATTCTGTAAAATGGCTGTTGTCAGGTTCGGTGCCACATTTTCTTCAACAATCGTGATAGTAGAAGAAAATGTGGCGCCCCTGTTCAGCGTGTCATCTAAGCTAACAACTATGGTTTCATTGCCTTCTGAAACGCCATCAGCAAATATATTGAAACTGATAGTCGCACTGGTTCCAGAGTTTATGATGACCTCACCTGACTGCAAGTCGTGATCTGTACTATCAGCAGTACCTGATACCGTATATGGTACAGTCACCGGATAGCTTGGCGCAGGTCCATTGAGGTATACCTGAATGGAGTGGCTGCGATCTTCAGCTACTCGACTATCCTTTTGCAACGATACCAACGGATTGACATTAAGATTTTGGCTCGCTGTTGCTTGCAGTCCTTCGTTGTCAGACGTTTGCCAGTAAACAATGTGGCTTCCTGGCGCGAAAATAGGAGTTCCCCTTACTAGTGAAACCGGTAATGAATTACCAGAGCTATCAACGGCGACGGCCGTGCCTAAGTTAACCTTAGTGAATAGTCCGGTGGCATCAACGGTTAAGTCACTCGGTGCTGTTATCGTTGGCGCGCTACCTGCCCCCGTCTCATTAATTGTAATATTGGCATTCGCTTTAGCTCTGGCTTTGCCCTCATCCTCAATTAAATAAGTAACAACAATAGGCCCTTGAGTATTCTGCACCGCTTCGTAAGTTAACGTATTGTTTGCTATGAATGCGGAACCAATAGAGGCTTTAGCGCCAATAATTCTAAGCTCTGTGCCATCAGGGTCAACATCATTATCTAACACAGGAAGTATGTATTGATTCGAAGGCACCGCATCAAAGGTAAAGCTGTCGTCTACGGCAGTTGGAACATCATTTACAGACGTCACCGTCATCGTCACAGAAGCAGTGTTTGACTTAAACTCATTGTCTGACACCGTATACGTAAACACGTCTGTGCCATTGAAGTTCGGCAATGGGGTATAAGTAAACACCGTACCTTGAATTTGCACCACACCACTTTGCGGCTGCGACACTAGCTCCATTGTCAATGTGTCGCCATCAGCATCACGAACATCAGCAGTAAAGCTCGTTGTACCATCTTCGAGTACGCTTCTTTGCATGTTGTTGGCAATAGGTGCCGCGTTAACGGGCGCCACGACAATTTCAAATGCCGGTAAGCTTGCTTCGAGTTCACCGTCACTCACACTGATTATAATGTTGCTATAGGTGCCAACGTCTTCTCTCACTGGTGTACCTGAAAGGCTACCCGTTGTGCTGTCAAAACTTGCCCAAACTGGGGCATTTTCGATAGCAAAGACTAAGTTTTCGGAGTCCACATCAGATGCTGTAGGCGTGAAACTGTAATCTTCATCTTGATTGACGTTTGCTGATGGAGTTCCCGAAATCGAAGGTGCGTCATTAACAGGACTCACTGTTATAGCAAACGCTGGCAACGAAGCATCAACTTGCCCGTCAGAGACTGTAATAACAATATCTGAGTAGGTGCCATCCTGACCTTCAATAGGCGTTCCTGAGATTGTTCCAGTTATATCATCAAAAGTGGCCCAAATAGGCAGGCTCGATACACTGAAGATGAGTGGATCATTATCAGTATCTGTAGCGGTAGGCGTGAAACTATATGCTTCATCTTCACTTGCACTGGTTAATGGTGTTCCAGAAATAACCGGCGCATCATTCACCGAGGTCACCGTGATATTTACTGTGGCAAGGTTAGAAACTAATCCTTCAGCATCTTGCACTGTATAAGTAAAGGCATCATTACCGAAGAAGTTTGCAATTGGTGTATAAACAATATTACCTGATGCCAGTAACTGTAACGTGCCTCCTTGTGGTTGACTCACAATAGCCACACTTGATGCATTTAATTGGCTATCAACATCAGAGTCGTTACCCAACACGTTAATTTCAATATTGCCATCTTCAAGTAATTGCGCAGTATTATCTTCTGCAACAGGGGCATCGTTAACAGCTGTAATATTCACCGTGACCATTGCAGGTTCAGAACGTAACCCTTCGCTATCATCAACTGTATAGGTAAAGGTTAACATACCGTTTTGGTCTTGCTTTGGTGTGATATTCAATAAGCCATCGGCACCAACAGTAACATCAGCCAGTTCATAATTACCCGCACCATCTCCTTTATCTTCGAGTACAATCGCGGAGCTTTCGAAGCCTTGATCCTCAACATCCGAGTCATTCGCCAGAATGGCAAGGGTAGTTTCGGTATCTTCTTCTGTCGTCACCTCATCATTAGCTGCGATAGGTCTATCGTTTACTGCACCTATGTTTACGGAAATGGTCGCAATATTCGACTTTCCACCTTCACTATCTAGAATCGAATAAGTAAAGCTGTCACTACCGGTTTCGTTCGCATTTGGCGTGTAAGTAATGGTGCCATTGTCAAGGTCAACTTCTGCCTGACCAATTGTAGGTTGTGACTCTAGAGTTATGGTACCTGTAGGGTTTATATCCTCTACATCTGTTGCACTTGCTCGTACTGCCAACGCTGATTTTGCGGTATCTTCATCAATATTTGGCGTAAAGTTTGCCGCTACTGGTAAGTCATTTACCGGTGTAATATTGATGCTGACTGTTGCCTCATTCGACTCAGCCTGCGTTGAATCCTTCACCGTATAAGTGAATGAATCTTCACCATTGGCATTTGCAGTTGGAGTAAAGGTAACCACACCGTTAGTTACACTCAATTGCCCTTTCGTTGGCTGAGTTTTGATTGTGACAGACGATGCAACCATGTTGTTTTCAGGGTCACTGTCATTTAATAGCACATTGACTGAATTAGACGCATCTTCCAACGTTGTTAGCGTATCATTTACCGCGGTTGGGGCGTCTTCAATCGCAGTGGTGTTGATAGTCACGGTGTAGATTGGTGAGCTTGCATTCTCACTGTCTTCAACACGATACGTGAAACTATCTGTACTATCCTCACCGCCACTATGAATGTATTCAAAGCTACCATCAGCATTGAGCGTCAATGTACCGTATTGCGGGTCTGTATCTTTTACAACAGTGAGACTGTCGTTAGAGTCGAGATCATCATCACTTGCAAGAGAGAGTAATCCATTTTCAGAATCTTTGGATAAGGATCCCCCTTCATCAATAGTAAAGCTGACATCTTGTCCTATTGGCGCATCATTAGTATTGATTACCTCAATACTAAATGCTGCTAGGGTGTCACTATCCGTTCCATCAGTAACTGATATCTCAATATCAGAAGTCGTTCCGACATCCGAGTCTTCAGGCGTACCTGTCAGTTGACCTGTTTGTGTATCAAATTCAGCCCAGTCAGGTTTGTTCACGATACTATAAGTGTGAGTATCATCGCTATCCGGATCGGTTAATGTTGGCGTGAAGTCATAAACACTATCTTCATCTACACTCGTATCAGGAGAGCCAGACAATACCGGAGCGACATTATATTGCTTAGTCACTGTATCAGTTACCGTGTCGCTATTATTACCAACATCGTCACTAACTATAACCGAAAGTGTAAGTGTTCCTTCGCCTAAAGAGGTAACATCAATATCCGTTTCTTGCTGTGTTGTGCTCGTGATTTCAATGGCACTTGAATTCGTTACTGAAGTATTTCCGTCAGATATCTCGTAAGTGAAACTCCCTGTTGACTCTAATCCAGTTAATGTGAAACTAAATGACGTTTCATTGTCTGCGTTAATCAACTCTTGATCGATTGAGGCTGTTATACCCTCTGGTGCTGAATTATCTAGTGTGACAGTCGTATTGGCTGAACTAGATGTATTACCGGATGCGTCACTTTGTGACGCAGTGACCGTTAAGGTGCCATTAGTAAAGGTGCTAACATCAAACTCGCTGCCACTAATGGTCCACGCACCGTTGTTATCCGCAGTGACCGTTCGACTTAAGCTATTCACACCATCATCAATTGTGACTGTTACACTGTTTTGCGCTTCTGCACCGCTTCCTTCAATCAATACATCGCTATCTTCAGTTTCATTTATTAAGTCGTCGCCTTCAATTGGAGTCGTGATACTTAATGCACTTGGAGCTGAATTGTCTAGGGTGATGGTGGTTGAGCCTGCGCTAGAGGTGTTCCCCGCACTATCGGTTTGAGTTGCAGACACCGTCAACGTGCCGTTGTTAAAGGCGCTAACATCAAACTCACTGCCGCTGATGCTCCACTCACCGGTGTTATCCGCGGTAACCGTGCGGCTTAGGCTATTGGCACCATCATCAATGGTGACCGTGACGCTATTCCCCGCCTCTGCGCCGATGCCGGTGATCAACACATCCGCGTCTTCCGCAGCGTTAACCAGTCCATCGCCTGCAATCGGGGTGGTGATAGACGGCGCACTTGGCGCGGCATTATCTAGCGTAATGGTGGTGTTGGCGGCACTGGAGGTGTTCCCCGCACTATCGGTTTGAGTAGCAGTGACCGTCAAGGTGCCGTTATTAAAGGTGCTAACATCAAACTCATTGCCGCTGATGGTCCAGGCGCCCGTATTATCTGCGGTAACCGTGCGGCTTAGGCTATTGGCGCCATCGTGGATGGTTACCGTGACCCTCGCATCCGCTTCCGCGCCAGTTCCGGCGATCAACACATCCGCGTCTTCTGCAGCATTAATCAGTCCATCGCCCTCAATCGGGGTGGTAATAGACGGCGCACTTGGTGCGGCGTTATCTAATGTGATGGAAGTGCTGGCTGCACTGGAGGTGTTACCTGCCGAATCACTTTGGCTAGCAGACACCGTCAATGTGCCGTTATTAAAGGTACTAACATCAAACTCGCTGCCGCTGATGGTCCACGCACCGGTGTTATCCGCGGTAACCGTGCGGCTTACGCTATTGGCACCATCATCAATAGTTACCGTGACGCTCGCACCCGCTTCCGCACTGGTTCCGGCGATCAACACATCCGCGTCTTCTGCGGCATTAACAACATCGTCACCTTCAATTGGCGTGGTGATGGACGGTGCACTTGGCGCGGCGTTATCTAATGTGATGGTAGTGCTGGCTGCACTGGAGGTGTTATCCGCGCTATCGCTCTGGCTAACAGACACCGTCAAGGTGCCGTTATTGAAGGTACTAACATCAAATTCGCTGCCACTGATGGTCCAGACGCCCGTATTATCCGCGGTGACCGTACGGCTTAAGCTATTGGCGCCATCATCAATGGTCACGGTGACGCTTGCGTCCGCTTCAGCGCCAGTTCCGGCGATCAAGACATCGGCGTCTTCTGCGGCATTAACAACATCGTCATCTTCAATTGGCGTGGTGATGGACGGTGCACTTGGCGCGGCGTTATCTAATGTGATGGTAGTGCTGGCTGCACTGGAGGTGTTACCCGCGCTATCGCTCTGGCTAACAGACACCGTCAAGGTGCCGTTATTAAAGGTGCTAACATCAAACTCACTGCCACTGATGGTCCACGCACCGGTATTATCTGCAGTAACCGTGCGGCTTAAGCTATTGGCGCCATCATCAATGGTTACCGTGACGCTTGCGTCCGCTTCCGCGGCAGTCCCGGCGATCAAGACATCGGCGTCTTCTGCAGCATTAACAACATCGTCACCTTCAATCGGGGTGGTAATAGACGGCGCACTTGGCGCGGCATTATCTAACGTAATCGTAGTGCTGGCTGCACTGGAAGTGTTCCCTGCCGAATCACTTTGGCTAGCAGACACCGTCAAGGTGCCGTTATTAAAGGTACTAACATCAAACTCGCTGCCGCTGATGGTCCACGCACCGGTGTTATCCGCGGTGACGGTGCGGCTTAAGCTATTGGCACCATCGTGGATGGTTACCGTGACGCTGTTCCCCGCTTCCGCGCCAGTTCCAGCGATCAACACATCCGCGTCTTCCGCAGCATTTACCAGTCCATCTCCCTCAATCGGGGTGGTAATAGATGGTGCACTTGGCGCGGCATTATCTAACGTAATCGTGGTGCTGGCTGCACTGGAGGTGTTACCCGCGCTATCGCTTTGGCTAGCAGACACCGTCAAGGTGCCGTTATTAAAGGTGCTTACATCAAACTCGCTGCCGCTGATGGTCCACGCACCGGTATTATCCGCGGTAACCGTGCGGCTTGAGCTATTGGCACCATCATCAACAGTTACCGTGACGCTGTTACCCGCCTCTGCGCCAGTTCCGGCGATCAACACATCCGCGTCTTCCGCAGCATTTACCAGTCCATCTCCCTCAATCGGGGTGGTGATAGACGGTGCACTTGGCGCGGTGTTATCTAGTGTGATGGTGGTGCTAGCAGCACTGGAGGTGTTACCTGCCGAATCACTTTGGCTAGTAGAGACCGTTAACGTGCCGTTATTAAAGGTGCTAACATCAAACTCGCTGCCACTGATGGTCCACGCACCGGTGTTGTCGGCTGTGACGGTGCGGTTTACGCTATTGGCGCCATCATCAATGGTTACCGTGACGCTGTTACCCGCTTCCGCGCCAGTTCCGGCGATCAACACATCCGCGTCTTCTGCGGCGTTCACCAGTCCATCTCCCTCAATCGGAGTGGTGATAGACGGTGCACTTGGCGCGGTGTTATCTAGTGTGATGGTGGTGCTAGCAGCACTGGAGGTGTTACCCGCGCTATCGCTTTGGCTAGCAGACACCGTCAAGGTGCCGTTATTAAAGGTACTAACATCAAACTCGCTGCCGCTGATGGTCCACGCACCGGTGTTATCCGCGGTAACCGTGCGGCTTACGCTATTGGCACCATCATCAATAATTACCGTGACGCTCGCACCCGCTTCCGCACTGGTTCCAGCGATCAACACATCCGCGTCTTCTGCGGCATTAACAACATCGTCACCTTCAATTGGCGTGGTGATGGACGGTGCACTTGGCACGGCGTTATCTAACGTAATCGTAGTGCTGGCTGCACTGGAGGTGTTACCCGCGCTATCGCTCTGGCTAACAGACACCGTCAAGGTGCCGTTATTGAAGGTGCTAACATCAAATTCGCTGCCACTGATGGTCCATGCACCGGTGTTATCCGCAGTAATGGTACGACTCAAGCTATTAGCGCCATCGTGGATGGTGACCGTGACGTTATTACCTGCTTCGGCGCCCGTGCCAGCGATCAACACATCCGCGTCTTCTGCAGCATTAATCAGTCCATCGCCCTCAATCGGGGTGGTAATAGACGGCGCACTTGGCGCAGCGTTATCTAACGTAACCGTGGTGCTGGCAGCATTGGAGGTGTTCCCCACACTATCACTTTGGCTAGCAGACACCGTCAAGGTGCCGTTATTAAAGGTACTAACATCAAACTCACTGCCAATGATGGTCCACGCACCGGTGTTATCCGCGGTAACCGTGCGGCTTAAGCTATTGGCGCCATCGTGGATGGTGACCGTGACGTTATTACCTGCTTCGGCGCCCGTGCCAGCGATCAACACATCCGCGTCTTCTGCAGCATTAACAACACCATCGCCTTCAATCGGGGTGGTAATAGACGGTGCACTTGGCGCAGCGTTATCTAACGTGATGGTGGTGCTGGCAGCACTGGAGGTGTTACCTGCCGAATCACTTTGGCTAACAGAGACCGTCAAGGTGCCGTTATTAAAGGTGCTAACATCAAACTCGCTGCCACTGATGGTCCACGCACCGGTATTATCTGCAGTAACCGTGCGGCTTAAGCTATTGGCGCCATCATGAATGGTTACCGTGACGCTGTTCCCCGCTTCCGCGCCGGTTCCAGCGATCAACACATCCGCGTCTTCTGCTGCATTAACCAGTCCATCGCCTTCAATCGGGGTGGTGATAGACGGTGCACTTGGCGCGGCATTATCTAACGTGATGGTGGTGCTGGCTGCACTGGAGGTGTTCCCAGCATTGTCGGTTTGGCTAGCAGAGATCGTTAAATCACCATTTGTAAAACCACTGACATTAAATTCACTGCCACTGATAGTCCAGTTGCCACTACCATCAGAAGTTACATTTTGGCTCAGTGTTGCTGACCCATCAGTTATACTGACACTGACAGTAACATTAGCATCAGCACCAGATCCGGTGATTAATACATCATTGTCTTCCGCAGCATTAACTTTGCCATCACCTTCGATTGGTGTGGTTATAGTTGGAGCACTGACATTAGTATCAATAGTGACCGATAACCCAGCACTGTCTACTGTGTTACCAGCGGTATCCATCGCCCGAGCAGAAATTGTTTGAGCACCTGAGGTTAGCTCTGAGCTAGTAATTGTCCATGTTCCACCGCTTACCACTGCACTACCTACAGTGCCATCTACATTTGAAATAAGTGTTACCGTGTCACCGGTAGTACCAGTACCTGTAAATGTAGGGGTCGTATCGTTGGTGATATTATCAGTGTTTGATGAACCGGTATCACTACTTGCACTAAGGTCTGGAGTAGAAGGTGCACTCGGTGCTGTTGTGTCAATAGTGACACTTAGGCTACCTGAAGACGTACTTTCATTGCTATCCGCATCGGTCGCCTTAGCAGAAATCCCATGTACCAGACCTGCGGTCAATGCACTGGTTGTGATCTGCCAGTTACCGCCAGTAGCAGTTCCAGTGCCAATGACTGTGGCTCCACCACCAACCTGATCACTGTAAAGTGTAACTGTTGCGCCGCTTTCGGCCGTACCACTAAGGGTCGGTGTTGTGTCGTTGGTAATATTATCAGAGTTAGAAGGCCCAGTATCAGAACCAGCGTCTAAATTAGGAGTCGATGGTGCATCTGGTGCAACATCATCATTCACTGTTATTGTAAAAGCTTTTTGGAATGTCGTGGTGGCATCATTTGTCTGCAAACATACCACATAAGTTCCGCCATTCAGAGCCGCCTGAGTTTCTAAAATAGAGCCATTGATTTGGAAACTGGCATTATCGGTATCAGCACTACACGTACCACTTGCACTTGAACCAGCGCTTACCAAAGAATACGTATGACTATCACTGGTATCAACATCACTAGTTGATAATATGCCAATATTTGCACCGGCCCCTGTTGCCGATTGATTCACTGTAGTATTGGATAAACTGATGTCTGTTGGCGCATCGTTTTGCGCTGTGATATTGATAGTTGCCTGATTAGTGCCTGTGCTGTTGGCAGTACCGTCATTGAAGGTGAAATCTAACGTGACAGAGGCAGGAGGAGCTTCCGAGCTATTTTGATAAGTGATATTCTGTAACACAGAGTCTACAATTGCAGACGTTGCACTAGAATTGAAAGTCAGTACTAAAGTGCCCGACGAATTCGTTGTTACCGTACCAACTGTTGCTGCATTGTAGGTAAATGTATTTCCTTCTGTTAATGTGCCGAGCGAACCATTATTGCCAAACACATCTTGGCTATTTGCACCGCCATTTCTCGTGATGGTTAAAGAGGCACCATCATAATTACCCGCACCGGTATTTAACGCGTCTAATTCTGTATCAGCGACAAGTACGTTAGAATCAATAACTACAGCCGAGCCATTTTCTACAAATGTCCCACCACCATTGAGATTGCTAAATACAGGGACATCATTAGGAGTGATGAAAGTAATTTCGGTGTTGCCATTATTATCTGCTACCGAAAAACCTAAGTTATTGCCCGGTGCATTAGTCAGGCTAAGTGAAATTTCAACCGCGCTGAAATCGGTGGCATTAGTGTCTATTTGAAGTACACTCGTGCCATTAAAGCGTACATTACTTGTTGTCAGCCCAGTTACACCAGTTACGGTAACTATATCGCCAATACTTAGGTCGGCAATGGTATCTCCGTTAAGATCTGTGGCACTACCAACAAAATTATCGTTGCCTGCATTACCTGTCATCGAGTCGGTACCGCCACCAGGGCGAATAGTATCGGCACCACTACCACCGCTGATGGTGTCGTTGCCATTAAAATCGGTGGCGGTCATATTAATGGTATCACCGCTTAGTGCGCTGGCATTGAGTGTAATAGCATTAGTAATTGCACTACCGAATGCATTAGAAATCGTAACCGCGTTACCATTGGAATCAAAGTTATCGGTCAATGAAATATTGAAGATACTGTTGGTTCCAATCGCCAAGTTTTCGACTTCAGAGACACTGGTGTTGGCGAAGTTAAATGTGCCGCCATCCACTAGTTTTAGCGTTTCAGATCCCGCAGCACCGGTGATCGCCGAGGTGAAGTTATTTGCAACATTAGCAGCATCAATCGTCACAGTTGCCCCGCTGACCAGCGATAACGTGCCGATATTAGTAAAGCCACCACCGCTTACATCCGCGCCATCTGATGCACTCACAGTATCGCCCGTTATAGGATCGCCTACCAACGAGCCATTAAAAGCACTGCCAGCAATATCAAACGTAATTGCATCAGTTCCAGAGGTTGCAGCTATGGTAGCCGATGCATTAGTGACCGTGATGGTTCTAGTATTGGTATTGTCATCACCTACTGAATAATTTTCTATGCCATTGAGCGTTGTAAAGTCGCCATCACCACTGATGTTTATGGTCTCTGATCCAGTTGCAGTAATAGTGCCGGTAAATGCAGCGTTCTGTACTGGCGTCATTGTGACCGAAGCACCACTGACTACTGTCAAATTAACGATATTCGCTATTGACCCGCCAGATATATTTGCTCCAGAAGACATTGATAGCGTATCAGCTGTTGTACCATCACCAGTAAGTGTACCAGTGTATGTAAGCGTCCCAACGTTAAATGTGACGGCATCTGTTGAAGACGCAGCTGTTACTGAGGTGCCCGCATCCCCAACTGTAACCGTTCTGCTGTTAGTCGATGAGTTTCCAACCGAGAAGCTCTCGACATTAGCAAGCGTAGTAAAGTCACCGTTGCCGGTGATATTAATGGTTTCAGTGCCTGCTGCTACGATGGTGCCGCCAAATAGAGCAGGCTGAGAGGCCGTCATTGACACGGTTGCACCACTGGCCAATGTCAGATTCTCAAAATTAGAGACTGTAGCACCTGCGATACTGGCTCCAGAGCTCATTGACAATGTGTCTGTGCCACTCGAGCCGTTTAGCGTGCCCGCTGTGGTGAAAGCTCCAACATCTATGGTGTCATTGCCACTACTACCCACAATCGTCTGACCCGCAGCCCCCAAAGTGACCGTATTGGCCTGACCTAAGTAGTACACTTCAATCGCACTGGATGCGGTAAACCCATCGTTGGCAACGGCAATTAAAATGCTCTCAGTACCACTACCTGTGATTGAGCTAAAGGTGTCGTGTTGAACCTCCGTAATGGTAATTGTGGAATTATTTTCAACTGTAAGTGTTTCAAACCCACTTATAGTGGCATTGGAGATATTAGAGCCGTTTGCCATTTGCAGCACATCAGTACCGCTACCACCTGAGAGTGTCCCGGTCGCGGTTATTGCCCCGGTAATAACCGTGTCATTGCCACTACTACCGGTAATGTTCTGTCCGGAGCTCCCCATAGTGATCGAAAATGCCGCGTCGAGTACGTATGTTTCAATGTCACTGTCAGCTGAAATAACCCCGTTTCCATCAGCGCTACTGAGCGTGAATTGATTGGTGCCTGCACCATTTATGGTGGTAAATGATTCGTGTTGAGACTCCGTCAATGTGATTGATGCGCCACTGTCGGGTGTAAGTGTCTCAAAGTTGGTTAATGAAGTAAGGTTTGCAAGATTAGTACCCGTTGGTACTGACAATATATCTGTGCCGCCACCACCATCTGCCGTAGAGCCTGTGGTATGGCTGGCATCTACAATAGTAAGTGTTTCATCTTCGCTGGAAAAGGTAATAGCGGGTGTAAGATTAGTGCCATTGGTGGTATCAAATGCAGCTGCACTCGATGATGCCGCTGTGGTGTTGCTTACACTCACAGTTGCAGTTCGAGTTGCACTATTGGTCGAGCCATCATTGATCACAACCGTCACTGTACGCGTCGTTTCATTTGGCGTACTGGATGTGTTGTTATAGGTGACGGCTTGCAAGAAGGTAGCAACTTCGGCAGCCGTTGCAGTGGCTCCGGTAATAGAAATTGTATCTTGAAGTGTAATGTCCGACGCGCCAGACACACCCGTCAGTGCGTTTTGCGCTGCCGCTGTTACGTTTAGCCCTTCAGATGACCCATCTTGGTCATTGGTCAGTGTAATTGTTATGGTTTTTAGTGTATCACTGTCCGCTTCAGTGACCGATGCACTGCTGGCGATATTAACTACACCATTCCCCTCTGAAAAACTCACGCTGTTATCATTATCACCGGTGCCAGAGTTCAGATCAACTTCAGGTGCGGTATTGGACGTACTAAAGTTATAAGTGGTGTCGTCACTGATCCCTGTAAAGTCATTGGTAGCGGTAGCGGTATCTGTTACCGCGCCCGAGTCAATTCGTATTGCGTAAGTTCGATTACCTGTTAGGTCACTGGCTGGGTTTAAATAGACTTTATCACCTGTGTAACTTACCAAGCCCGGAGCCGGTGAAGTGGTTTCACCACCACTGTTTGCTGTAACACTAAATACGGCAAAATCGCTATTGTCTGTGACGTTGCGAATGGTGATATTACCGCTACCAAGTGCAATATTTTCATTGAAGTCAATAACGATGTCATTACTAACAGACACATTGGTTGCGTTATCCAGTGGTGTTGAGTTTGTGCTATCGAACGTAGGGGCGGTATTGTCGACTACAGCCGCTGTAAAAACAACATTTTGCAGACCGATTGAATGACCATCAGTCGAATTAGCAAAACTCATGGTAAAAGAGTTTATTACATCCCAGTCAGCTGGACTTAACGTGGTTGTTTGGTCAGATAACTCTGGATCATTTGATGCGATGCTCACAGACGTACCGTCATCTGGAGTAAATATATAATTACCGTGATCTGCTGGAGGACTAAAGTTTCCTATGTCAAACTGTGTGATGCTTACTGGGGCACTAAAACTAACTGTCCAAGTGTCTGTATTTGTGGATGAGCCAAAATTAAGATAATTGGAGTCCATCTGGATATTGTTACCCGTGCTTTGTGTCGCAGTTAAGGTAATATCATCAACGGTTAAGGTGACAGTCGGTGTTCCACTGCCCGAAATATTGGAATTTGTAAATGTATAAGTTCCTGCCATGACACCTGAGCTAAACAGCGATGTTCCGATAAGTAATAATTTAGTACAATCACTTACGCTTTTAGCGCTAGTCAAAAACTGTTTATGATTAAAATACATTGCCATTCCCTACTAAAAACCAATTATTACTAATTTCTACAGCCGCTTTTATAACGTTACCCCAGAAATTCTGTTCTTTAGTCAGATATTGCTTATTTAACAAATCATTAAGCTAAGTAAGCAATATTTGTCTTGTAGTTTGCGGCCATTAGGCCAAACTACTACCAATTATCTGATTCACAACTGTGAATAAATCTCTATCATGAGCTGACCTTAAGATCTGGGAGGATACGCTCCTTGCAATGCAATCAACCAGTTTACTGGTAAAACCGGGTTCACGATATTTACTGGGGCGCTTGAACCAGCGGTTCCGACTACCACATTCCCACTAATCGTCCCCCCCTGAATATCAAGTCCTTGGATGTCCACAGTGTTAAAGCCCAACCCTTCCTTTACAAAAGCGGGACTCGGATTCGCACCAAAATAAGAGCTATCATCTGGCGTGCCTATGTTGGCCGTATTTGTAGCGACTTTAAAAGAACCACTGGCAGGTTGGCTTGCTGTCTGTACAAACTGAGCGGGATGATCATGTGTTGGTAATTGCGAAAAGCTCAAGATGACATACTCTCTACCCTGCTTAATGCCTTGTCGGTATTCTTGTCCGCCAATCATAGTGCCTTGCCCCACCGGGCTACGGCCGCGTAAGTCTGGTATGCCAAAAGTAGTGCGAGCGTCACCACCATATGTAGTCCCTACTAACGAAAAGAGTGCTTGATTTTGTGCAATTGAATAAAGCTGGCCTAAACACATCGCCCAGTTTTCAATAGTAAAAGTGCCGGCAAATGTAGACAAAGAGCCAATATACGGTTCAGTAGCCATGTTAATTCCTTATCATTCTTTAATCGTATTGTGTTGCGGCAAACCTGACTGATAAGCGCAAATAACGCTGTTACCGCAGCTTAGCGAACTATCGCCATTACTACTTAAAACTTCATACCACTTAGTCGTTCAATCTTACGAATCTATGTCTGGATCTGAAATTGCTTCCACTACCCCCTCGGGCCCATGGGGACAAAACACCGGGGGAATAAAAAATTCAGGCAATGACACTTTACGCGCTTCACCAGATAAGACTTTATCCAAACACACCGTACCTAATTCATTTATACTCAATTGCAATTCAGCGTCGTCCTCAGTGCTAGGGAAGCGCCAATACAGTTCAGTCGTCTTGTAGCGTAATAAGGCCATCTGTTCGAACGTGTCAAAATCAGTTGGCGTATCGCAATGCCTATCATGAATATTTTCCAATCGCTGTTGGCCCATAAACTGCACCAACAAGTCGCCCATACCAGGGATCGCAATAACACCACATTCTCCGCTGGCTAAAGTAAGCTCACCACTCCCTTCCTTTTGAGCAACTCGAGTGGCTTTATCTGCTTCTGGGTAACAACCACCATTAAAAGGGTAGATAAGCAACTCATAATCATATCGATTAGTAAGTTTGATCTTTATGTTCATATCTGTCTCGCTTCTCCAGTTATAATCGAGCATAGTTGAACAACAGGATTGAAAAATATCTGGGTATGAATACATCGCTACCGCTATCGTATCCTTCGCACTAAGCTAGTTAAAAAATAGTTTGCATTACCATTTATTCAATTGATCTCAAACAAGCTTAAACAACATTGTTGTAATTGGTTAAATCCAATCCAGGGTCCAGTGCAAACAAGATTGCTACCCTATAACCGTCAAATGCACCTTGTTGACACGCAACTAAATCCAATCGAACAGCACCATCGATTGTTTTTACTACCAGGCCCGCTTTTTGCTCCAACTCAATAATTGTGCCTGCACGAATGCCTCTCAATTGACTTTGGACTTTGGTAGCTTGCAACACTTGAAAAACATCTTGTCTAAACTCAAAATACGCACTATATGACTCTGTATTTCCAGCTCTAGCCATATTCACAATATCGGTCGCGCTATGCTCTGCCCAGTTAATCATTAGATCAGACTGCTGCAGGTTTGGCGCCCGATTGATTCCCTTCCCTACTTGCTCTTGCCACCTTAAGTTCCCTTCCAGTATCCCTTGATAATATTGTGATACTAAGCTAGGCAGGGCCTGAGAAACTTTTTGAAACAAACATTTGCTGGTGTCAAAGGGGTGGATATCTATCGCAATGTCGAGGCCAACATCTCCACTATCCAGCTCCTCAACTACCTTATGAAGCGTAAGTTTCGTTGTTATCTCACCATTTCGTAGTTGCCAATAAATTGGCTGAGGGCCTCGGTACTCAGGTAAGGGGCTTGGGTGGATATTAACCAAATCACCATTGAAGTAGTTAATGAGTTGCGACTGTATTTTATGCCTGAAAAAATACACGAGCCCATGATTTATTTGGAGTTTATCAAACTCAGCAAGCATCGAGTCACTTGCCTGGTGACTATAGCTTAGCGTGGTAATATTATTTTGCTCCAACCAAAGTTGAAGTTGCTGCAAGTCTGGGTTAGGTTGAGCATCAACAAGTACCACACAGCCAAGCGCGTCTTCTTGTTGTAAAAAGTGTATAGCAGGAAGGCTCAGACAGCTCCCCGTAAACACGGCAAACTTAGGTATCATCGTTCTGCTCCCGCAACTTTAACGGGCACAAAACCAGGCAGGCCACTCAGTTGATAATAAAACTGTACTGTATCGCCGCTACTGGCAACAAAGTGGGTGTGTTCAATGTCTTTTGGTTTTAAATCAATATAGATACTGGTATCTGGCTTTGGATGGGTAATGCCGGAGTCATACTGGCCTACTTTTTCTTGCGCAAACGTCTCCACATCGGCATAGATGGCAAAAATACGCTGACTCATATCGGCAATGCCAGTGGGCAATACAATTTGATTTGCTGGGATCACTTTAACACCATCTTGTAATTCCAGCTCTTGCATGTTTAACAGTGTCGACTTATTGATGCTTAAGATTTCACCAAGCTCCACTCTGTCTTGCAAAGCGTCTTGCAACATATGCTCAGAATGACTGTATTCAGCTTGTTTCCACTGTTGGTTAAACTCGGTTTCACCTAGCACCATCATTCCTTTTACAGAGACATTTTGTGGGATCAACCAACCGTCTAATGCCAAAAATTGCACTAAATGCTTGGCAATACTGAGCTGCCCTTCTTTGGTAAAGCCATGTTGCATGGCTTCTAGCACCAAAAGGTCGATGGCATCTTCAGGCTTATATTCTGTGGCATCGGCCTCTTCAATGTGCACCACAAATGAGTCCAGGTTGAGGTCGCTAACTAACTGGCGCAAAGACATGACAGCGCCAGGGTGGGCATCCACTAACACCACTTGGATCTGCTGCTTGGTGAACAATTGATGATGTAGGTAATAACTCAGTAACGGCAATAATAGCGGTGCAAATGGGCCACAGGCTGGATAAACAATGTTTATTTGTTTTTTATTCTTGAGCATGCCACGAATAGCCTGATCTATCCCTCTTGCATAACCTTGAATGCGGTAAACATCTTTGATGGTGTGTTTGCAGTTATTTGGAGACATAATCAGCCCGGTGGCCGAAATATACTGTTTGGTTAGTAGCTCTTGTGATAACTCTGCAAACGCCATTGACTGCACTGCGTGATCATACATGCACTCAAAGGCCGTCACTAACTGCGAGTGAGTTGCTTTAGTCTCAGACAAAACCAACGACATTGTCGCAACAAAGCTCTTCTGTAGTAATTGTTGTCGTTGTGATACCGAAAGCTTAGCTTGAAGCATTGACTGCAGCTGAGTGCGAATTGAATGTTTAAGTAGGTCATCTACTTGCGGATCGATAAACTCAGGCGCAAGTGCACCTGACTGCTTTTGTTGTTCCACGATGGTAAGCCCCTCAAATCCTTGACAACAAGCAAAATGTTAACTCGCTTGTTAATAACAAATAAACGCTGTAAGTACAGCTTAACCTGTAACAACATCTAGCTTATTAGTTCAGATCAATTTAAATCATAAAAAAACAAAAGATAAACAAATAAAAATCATTTTATACAAAAATGTAAAATCTTGAATTGAACAAAAACAGAGCGCTTGCTCTCACGGTTAAACCCACTCACCTTAAAGCTTGGGCGCTAAAAAGTGCAGTATCTTACAGTGACTATAACTGGAACGCGCTAACTTGAATATTATGGTTTGTTTTCTTAAAAAAGCTATTACAGCCAATTACACTGAATGGTATCGAAATTGAGCCTAAACCGCTTATGCAGCAGGATACATGTTTATATACTGCACGACTCTGGGCTCGTCGGCGTGATTAGGGCTACTGCCATGAGGCAAAAACTGATGCCAAACAATTAAGCTACCAGCCTTTGCCACAGTGGGCTTTACCGGCCATTTAGACCAGTTTTGATCCTGAGGGTTGCAGCCCTCGGGCAAACCTTGATACTAAGATTCGAGTTGGTGATGAAACCCTGGCACACAACTGAAAGCGCCGCCATCGGCAGTAACGTCATTAAGGTAAATCAAACCCTGAGTTGCAAATCTCAACGGCTTATTAAAATTGATATCCCAGTGCAGGTGAGGCCCGGGAAAGTGCCAGGTATTGGTTTCGGGTGGGTTAAAGCCCATTCTGTCGCTACTGCATTGGAGATTATGGTTTTGCCAAAGCGCTGCAAACACTGCACGGACTTTAAGGGATTGTTTTATCTGAGTTTGGATGGCATGTTCAAAGCTTTGCACCATTATCCCTCGCCGTTTTTCACCACCCTGATACCAAGTTTCCGGCCGTTTAGGATCAGCGTTAATCTCTTCAAATGCCAGTTCTCTGGCGGCTTGGCAAAGAGTACTATCAATGACATTGGAGACAACGAGATAGCCAAAGTCTTGCCAATGTTGCCATTGTGACTGCGTGAGCGTTGCTGGCAATTTTTTTTACGCTACCTTCGTTACTGCTTAGCGCTTCTTTAAAGTGTGACTCCACCGCTCGATTAATGCTTTGCTTAACCGTCGCGCTTTTTGTTGTTGGCACGCAGTGAGTAACCCACTTCTCAAACTCACTAAAGCTTTCACACGAATACAACTTACTAATAGTCGCTTCCAGGCCAACACCAAGCAGATCAGAAACCAATACAATAAGTGACCATTCCCGATTAGACTTGACGATGTTCGCACCTTGGCCTTTGTTCAGCTGAGCGCTGACAAACATCCGCTTTAGAAAATAGATCCCTGTTTCACCCACGTCATCAAAACTGGGTAAGTTTTCCACATTTATGGGGTCAACCTCAGTATTCAAATTAAAGCTCCTTTTAGCAGACTTTTTTACGTTTATTTTGCACGCTTAGGCATATTCTCCGGTTGTCAAAATCGATTATTAGTGATTATTTAATTCGCAACTTGAGACCAAAAGACCACACTCATTATCAGATAAAAACCGCTAATCTACTGGGTTAGAAGATGACACAAGCCTGAAACAGCGGGTATTACACTGCATTACAAGCAGCTGTCACGAAATATTCACCAAATGAGCTTTTGTACCTTTTTCAATAAATTAGCCGCTAATTTGTACAAATAAAAAACAGACACTGTTTATTTTTTGTTAATATTAAAAATTCTCATACTAGACAACTATTTACAATCCAATTACCCTATACTGTTAACAAAAAGTAAGAATTAGTGATCGTATGTCTCTGACGCATTTCTCGGACCAGTATATCCTTGAGTCTTTTCAATCTGACAAGTACCAACTCCTTGAAAAGGTTGGTGAAGGTGGATTTGGTAAAGTATTTAAAGCGCGCCAAATAAATACCGGGCAAGCGGTGGCTCTGAAATTTTTAGCGTTAGAACCACAGCTAGAAGCGACCAAAAAACAGCGTTATGTTGAGCGATTTAACAGAGAAACCCTACTTTGTAGCCAGCTTAATCACCCCAATATCGTACGATTATTAGATAAAGGACAATTAACCGATGAGCTAATGTATGGGGTATTTGAGTTCGTTGAAGGTCAAACTCTCAGAGACGTATTGAGTCAAGACAGTGCCATGGATGCCGTTCAAGCCACCGATATCATGCTGCAAGTGCTCGATGCCCTGATCCACGCGCATCAACGAGGGGTGATCCACCGCGACATAAAACCCACTAACATCATGCTAAGTCGCTCAGGCGCCAAAACCTATGCCAAAATTCTCGACTTTGGTATTGGCACCTTTGCCCAAGAAAGTCGCCAACATGACTTTGAAACCCTAACGCTTACCCAAGAAACCCTAGGAACCCCCTCGTACAGTGCACCAGAGCAGTTACGCGGAGAGCCCGCTTCCGCTAAATCCGATTTATATGTCTGGGGCTTAGTGTTTTTAGAATGTTTAACAGGCGTGCCAGCGGTTACCGGCTCAAGTGTGGCGTCGATTTATCACCAGCAATTAAGCGATGTGCATATTGCGATCCCAAGCGCCCTGCTTGGCCATCCACTGGCGGGGTTACTGCGCAGGGTACTTAACAAAAGTGCTTTAGAGCGTGTTATTAGTGCACCAGAAGTGTTTGCCGAACTGGCTAAAATGAATGTCGCAAACTTAGTTGGTGTACTTAAGGATGTTAAGGCTCAGCATGGCTATGATGAAACCACAGTGATGCTGCGTGATGACGACCCTGAGCACCGAGCTATTTCGGAATACACCGCCCTCACAGAGCGCAAACAGCTCACCGTGTTGGCGTTACGACTCAGTGTAAAAACACTAGACAATAGTGACAAAGATTTCGATGTTATCGATACCATTTACAAGTCACAACGCAATCACTTTATTGATATTGCCACTCGCTATGGCGCTTATCATGTGGGTAACCTTGCCGATAGCAGCTTATTTTACTTTGGTTATCCGCTTAGCAGCGAAAACGATGCCCGGCTGTCGGCGCGAACCGCTCTGGAAATGGTCAGCGAACTGGCCAAACGCAACGCCCTCATGCAAGAAGCGCACGGCGTGACAATAAACGCCCACATTGGTATTCATACCGGCGTCTTTATTACCTATGCTAACGCGGTTCCGGAGGGATACCATGCCAATATTGCCACTGCACTGGCGAGAGAAGCTGGCGAGCGGCAAATCTTATGTAGTGCAGAGTCACGCTCATTACTCGACCCCTACTCCGAGTTTAACCTCTATGGCCAACTGCAGATCCCGCCTATGTTCGCACTAACGCCAGTATATAACTTAAAAGGGGAGCGCCGCGTTGAGGCCTTTGGCTTTATGCGTGGCACCAAAAGCCACAACAAGCTCATTGGCCGCCAAAATGAGCTCGAGCGTACGCTTTCATTAGTAAATACGCAAGTGACCGACACCACAAGCATTGCGCACATTCATGGTGAAGCCGGCATAGGAAAATCAAGGTTGTTGCAAGAAATACGGGCCCATGCTTCGCACTATCAGCATTTGGTTGCGCAGTGTTTACCTGAACATCAAAACAACGCGCTCTACCCTATGTTGACGTTGGTAAAATACCTGTTTAATACCGAATCACTTGATGCGCACTCGTCAAGCACCTTATTTGGTGAGATACTCCAGAGTCACGCACACTCTATCGATACTGCCAAAGTCCTCCCAGTGCTGCTGATATGGCTTAATATAGAGCTGAATGAAGACATCGAGCCGTCATCGTTGCCCCCAGAAGAGCAAAAGCAAGCCTTATTTCAGGGCCTTACTGCGTTACTCTTATCGGATCGCCACGGCTTAAGCCAGTTCAAACTCTGTATTATTGAAGACATCCACTGGGCAGACAGCACCACATTAGACTTTTTAAAGTATTTCGCAGCAGAGTTAAGCTGCGGCAATGTGCTGCTAAGCACATCGAGGCAAGCCGTACCCAGTCAGCTGCAAGACCTCACTCTAGTGGATGTCTGCTTAAAAAAACTCACAGAGCAAGCCACCGAAGAGTTTATTATTAACTTGTTTGACGGCCACCAACTATCATCGCAATTACTCCAGGTGCTGCTCAGTCGCACCGATGGCATACCGCTGTTTATCGAAGAGCTGGTCAACATGCTGAAACAAAAAGCACTAGTGGGAGATAAAGGTGGCATCGTTGACTTTTTAACGCCAGACAAACTTGACCAAGTGCCGAGCAGCTTGCGCGAATCATTGCAACAAAAGTTAGACAACTTAACTCACGCCAAAGAAACCGCCCAGCTTGCTGCAACCATAGGTCGCGAGTTTGAATACGACTTGCTGGTAGCCGCTTCACCGTTAAGCGAAAGCCAAATCCAAAATGATTTGCATGAGTTGATGGCCAATGACCTTATCGTTCACCAACGTCGTGTTGATAATGACAGTTATATTTTTAAGCACGCTTTAGTAAGGGATGCCGCTTACAATTCATTGGCAAAAAAAGAGCAAGTTCAGACTCACGCTCATATCGCCGAAAAGCTCATTGCTTTGTATGACACTGATGAATATATATCTGAGCTTTACAACCATTATAGTTCATCTGAACAATATGTTCAGAGCGCTGAATATGGGTATAAAATTGCCCAGTCATATTCAAGTATCGGCTCTTACAAACTCGCTTATGAACTATTGCTGAGGTGTAAAGTAAAAGTTTCTCAAAAAGACATTGAGGCTAACTTTTTACTGTTTATAAAAATCAACTGTCTTAAAATCAGTTGTCTTGTTGCACTTGAAGGTTCAGGTAGCGCCGAAATATTATCATTATCTTCTTATAATCAAGCGCTTTTATCTAATTTTAATGAGGGAGCGATACCCAGTGAGCTAACTCATTACATCCACCACATTAACTGGTCAATAATGACTTACTACCATATGACCTCTAATCGGGAAAAAGCATTGAGCCTTGCTTTATCAGAGGGAAATAATGCAAACGTCTTAAATTATTCAGATGACCAAAAACTAGTCTCATATGTTCAGGTTGCAAACTGTTTCCTGCTTGATGGCAAAATAAAAGAGTGCGAGCAATTTATCAACAAAGCACTCTCTATTTTTCAGTACGATGGTGGTCACTTTGTCGACCAGTCACCGCTTGAGTATGGTTTTTCAAGCAAAACCTTTCTCTATATGATAAAGGCTGCGCTAGAAGCTGCCACTATCAACCCTATGGCAAAGACATCAATAGAAATAGCAATAGCTATTAGTAAAAATGCTCAAAGCCCAATTAGTGAACTCATGTCGCTAGGTTACGGTGCAATCTGCGGATATCTATTAAATGATAAAAGCTTTATTTCAAACTGTACGGAGCAAATGTCAACACTACTTAGTAACCACCCTGACTTGGCCCACTTTTCCATGTACCTAGATATACCGCATGCTTTTATTTCTCAAGATGAAGAAAGCCTAGAAAAGTCTATCAATGTATTATTAGACACAGGACAAACTCAATGGTTGAGTCTTTATATGTGTATGTATGTGGATATTTTAGCTAACCGTAACAAGCGAATAAAAGCGAAAGAGATTTTAAATAAGGCATTAACTTGGTGTCATGAGTCTAATGAAAAAGTGATGCAAGGAAAGTTAAGCTGCTTTGAAAAGGAGTTAGATCATGAGGCATAACTATGTAAAGAACGGTTATATACATATTAAAAACTTCTTTAATGACGATGAATTCGATGAATTAAAAGTAATCGCAAAAAATGTCATTAAAAAGAGTGAGGGTTTAATTTATAACATTGAAGAGTTAGCTAAACTGCATGAAGTTGATAATGCAAAATTTAACTCCTACAGCCCAAGAGGGTATAAATCCGACGACCTGTTGAACTATATAGAAGATAAAATAAAAACTAAAATAGATCATATTATTAGAGAGATCTATCGTAATGACTACATAATAGAAAAAGATGCAACCCTATTAGCTTGGTATCCAGAGCGTCTGATCAAGGGCTTTACGGGCTTTCATCAGGATGGTCCAGCACAAGAAATCCCCCATGGCTACCCTCATTGCTGGCTCCCTATCACCGAAGATCGAGCCTGCAATTTTGAACTGATCCCTAATACTCATGAACTTGGTAATTTTCCTCATAGCCATATGGGCCACTTTATAAAAGTGAAAACAAATATCGTTGAAAGATATATTGAAAACAAACAGTCTCTACTAGTAGAGCCAAAAGATTTATTTATTTTTAATACACGACTTATGCACTGTCTAACCATAAACCACACAAATTCAATAGCTTGGTCTATTGAATTCATTCTCAGATAAGGAAAAAAGATGAGTAACTTACTTAAACTGCTTAGTGAAATTACGAGCAATAAAGCAATGTTAAATAGCTTTGTTAACAATGAAAATGTACTGTTCAAAGCGTTTAACATCAGTGAGCAAACACAGGATGCTTTTAGAAAAAGTGATGACGGCCAATCTCTTTTGGCTGCAATCAAACTTGAGCTTGATGCTCATGCAGCTCCATCAAAAGTCGTTGTGAACCCAGATCACCATAGCCCAGCTCCAGTTTTACACCTACTAGATGCCCTAGTACAAAACGAAGCGCTGAGAAGTGTATTTGTATCAAACGAAAATGGTATTCGTGATGGCGCGGCAAAAGCTTATGGCGTAAGCGATGAGCAAGCAAATACGATTGCTTCGCTAATTGAGAAAAAAGACGGCTACGAAAATGCGCTTGAGTCGGTCCTTGCTGATATCAAAGAAGAGATCGTAAAGCTTAAGACTAAGTGATCAGAACTCGGTATAACAACTTGCTCTCTAGCAGCTGTTATACCCTACTACTGCGTTAAATTTGCATGCTGAGGCCGGCTATTGACGCACTAACTTGCTTTTTCTTAGGCAATAACTTCTAGCTAGATTGACAATATAATTTTGAGCTTATGGATTTTAGTTGATTGATTAACTTTTTACCCCATGCTCAGGTTAAATAATAAAGATAGGGCCTATATTAGGCCCTATTTTCACTTTAAGACTATGCTTAATGTTTGTAGAGGCTTTTTAGGCTAACTTTCCTCGCGCCGCATGAAGCTTCTTATAGCTATCAATCAAGCGTAGGTGTTTATCCAACCCTTCAAGTTGCATATTGGTTGGAGTCAGGCCATAAAAACGCACATCGCCATTAATGGAGCCAATCACGGCATCCATCACCTCTTGTCCAAACATACGCGTAAAATTATGGATATAGTCTTCTATTTCAAGCTCTTCATCCAAAGCCACTTCCAACGTGGCGTGCATGGCTTGATAGAATAGGCCACGTTCAACCGTGTTATCGTTAAACTGTAAGAAGGTTTCCACCAGTTCAATGGCCGCTTCAATGTCGCCTAGTGCCAAATAGATTAAGATCTTAAGCTCTAGAATGGTAAGCTGACCCCACACGGTGTTTTCATCAAACTCCACACCGATTAGGGTAATAATATCGATGTAGTTATCGAGCTGACTTTCTTCCAAACGCTCCACTAAATTAAACAGCGCTTCGTCATCGAGGGAGTGAATATTGAGAATGTCTTCACGGTATTGCAATGCTTTATTGGTGTTATCCCAAATTAAGTCTTCCGCAGGGTACACTTCTGAGTAGCCCGGCACTAAAATTCTGCACGCCACCCCTAAACCGGTAAATTCGGCCACATAGGCTTCTTTTCCTAAGTCTTTTAGAATGCCAAAGAGCTTGTCACACTCTTCTTCGTTGCTGCCGCTAAAGTCCCACTCAACAAAATCATAGTCGTGTTTAGCACTGAAAAAGCGCCATGAGATCACCCCGGTTGAATCAATAAAGTGTTCAACAAAGTTCTCTGGTTCCGATACCGCCATGCTGTTAAACGTGGGCTTAGGCACATCGTTTAAGCCTTCGAAGCTGCGGCCTTGTAACAACTCGGTTAGACTGCGCTCCAGTGCTACCTCAAAGCTTGGGTGAGCACCAAATGAGGCAAACACGCCACCGGTTTTCGGGTTCATTAACGTCACACACATCACAGGGAATTGACCGCCCAATGAGGCATCTTTCACTACCACAGGAAAGCCTTGTTCTTCTAAGCCCTTAATGCCTTCAACAATGCCCGGGAATTTCGCCAACACCGACTCAGGTACATCTGGCAGCACAATTTCTTGTTCGATAATTTGCTTTTTCACCGCCCGCTCAAAGATCTCAGATAAACACTGTACTTTCGCTTCAAACAAATTATTACCGGCACTCATACCATTACTTAGGAACAAGTTTTCAATGAGGTTGGATGGGAAATACACGGTTTCACCGTCGGAGTGGCGAGTGTAAGGAATGGAGCAAATACCACGCTCAATATTACCTGAGTTAGTATCAATCAGGTGTGAGCCGCGTAACTCGCCTTCTGGGTCGTAAATTTCACGGGTGTACTCATCTAAAATTCCAGACGGTAAGGCATCGTCTGCGCCTGGCTTAAACCACTTTTCATTGGGGTAATGCACAAACTCTGCGTTAGCGATTTCTTCGCCAAAGAACTGATCGTTGTAAAAGAAGTTACAGTTTAAGCGCTCGATAAATTCGCCCAATGCCGAGCACAGTGCACTTTCCTTGGTTGCGCCCTTGCCATTGGTAAAGCACATTGGCGAAGCAGCATCACGAATATGTAACGACCAAACGTGAGGCACTATGTTACGCCACGAAGCCACTTCGATTTTCATGCCTAAATCGGCCAAGATCTGGGTCATGTTGGCAATGGTTTGCTCGAGCGGTAAATCTTTACCTAAAATAAAGGTGTTATCGTTCTCGTTGGTGTCGACCATCAGCATCGCTTGAGCGTCGTCATCAATGCTCTCTACCGCTTCTACCTGAAATTCAGGGCCGGTTTGGACCACTTTTTTAACGGTACAGCGGTCGATGGAACGCAAAATTCCCTGACGGTCTTTATCAGAGATACTTTCCGGGAGCTCTACCTGAATTTTGAAGATTTGATTGTAACGGTTTTCCGGATCAACAATGTTGTTCTGCGCCACGCGAATACCGTCGGTTGGAATATCGCGGGCATTACAGTACACCTTTACAAAGTAAGCTGCGCAAAGTGCTGAAGAAGCTAAGAAATAGTCAAACGGGCTTGGCGCTGAGCCGTCGCCTTTATAGCGAATTGGCTGATCTGCAATGACAGAAAAGTCGTCAAATTTGGCATCAATTCTGAGATTGTCGAGGTAATTTACTTTGATTTCCATTGGAAAAGTCCGGTGTGTTGCAATCGAAAACGCTAATTGTACTTGAGGATGGATGGCCACGCCAATGCTAGTTTCGATAATGCTAGTTTACAGTTAAGTAATGGCGCAAGCTGGCCACAATATAAGAGCCCCTCGCGCCAAATAACATGCGCAAACACAAAAAGCCATAAAGGGAGTCACTTACATCGAAGCAATCCTATCTCTGGGGTGCACTTTGCCAAGTCCTAACTGTTCGAAGCCATCGTTAATTGCTCGGCGGCTTTGCTGCATGTACTCGGTAATGTCTTCGCCTGCTAAGAGCGCTTCTTGCGCCTTTTCAAGACGCTTTTGGGCGTCTGCAATCAGTGATTCTAATTTGTCTTTGTCTGAGCGCAGTAACTTGCCATCTTCCATTATTTCTTGTTTTAGCATCCCCAATAGCTCAGAGCGCGCCTGTAAGGTTTTATATTCCTTAAAGTCTAAGCCAAGGTGGTTAAATAACACCGCTTGGTTCATTTCATCGGCTGTGATTTCAACGTCGATGGGTATTTCCATTATGTTGCCCATCATTTCTCGATATAGTTCAATATTATACTCCCGAGTACCCACGGTCTTGCCAGAGCCCACCATAGATTGGTGAGCGAGCTTTTTTGCCTCTTCGTAATATGGCATTAAATAGGAATTGATATGACTTTCGGGCGTATCGCCTTGAGCTGCTTTTGCGGCTTTCATGTAAGCGCCTTCGCTTGATGTTATGGCCAATGAGAAGTCTTTGTTGTTAATGCTCTTTTCAGGCGCCAAGGCGTTATCATTGATAAATGCTGAGGGGGAAGTAGGTGCTATATTCATACTGGTTCCTTGTTGTTTCACCAGTATTTTTGTAGCAATAAGTGGGCCAAAGGTAGAGTATACCTTTGGCCCATTTACAGATAAAACGCCAACCCTTGCCCCAATGACTTTCGACATTGGGGCAAGGGTTTACCAATATAGCTGCATTAGCTTGCCGCTTTATGCCGCCAACGACTAATTAGACTATAAAGTGCAGGTAACACAATTAAGGTGAGCACGAGTGCACTGGCCATGCCACCAACCATAGGTGCGGCAATTCGGCTCATGACCTCAGAGCCGGTGCCGGTGCCGTAGAGGATGGGCAGCAAGCCAATAATAATGGTGGCAACGGTCATCATTACCGGACGAATACGTTTGCCAGCGCCAGTCAAGATAGCGCCATTCAGTGCCGCCACGGTTAGACTTTGCTGCTTTTGCTTGAGCTCATCAATGGCTTGATTTAAATACACCAACATGATCACGCCTATCTCTACCGCCACGCCGGCAAGAGCAATAAAGCCAACCCCCACTGCAACGGAGAAGTTGAAGCCTTCTAAATACAGCAACCACAAACCACCAATCATCGCCATTGGTAAGGTCAGCATGATCACCGCCACTTCGGTAAAGCTTCTAAAGCTCATGTATAGCAGCACGATGATGATGCCAAGGGTGAGTGGTACTACGTAGCTGAGCTTGGCTTTGGCCCGCTCCATGTATTCGTACTGGCCCGCCCAAGTAATGGAGTACCCTGCTGGTAACTCCAGCTGCTCAGCCAATACTTGCTTGGCGTTATCGACGTAGCTGCCAACATCGACGCCGTCCAAATCAATAAAGGTCCAACCGTTGATGCGGGCGTTCTCACTTTTGATCCCTGGCGGGCCATTTTCAATGTACACGGATGCCACATCACCAAGGGTAATATTCAACCCCTGCTCGGTGACAATCGGCAGCGCTTTTAAGGCTTCTGGCGAGTCACGAAGATCTTGTGGATAGCGCAAACTCACCGGATACCGCTCTTGTCCTTCAATGGTTTGTGTGACGTCCATCCCTCCAATTGCAGTGGCAACCACCTGCTGCACGTCGGCAATGTTGAGACCAAAACGAGCCGCTTGGGCGCGATTAATGTCAACTTTAATGTAGCGCCCCCCTGCGACTCGCTCAGAATACACCGACGCGGTGCCTTCAACGTCCGCTAAGATTTGCTCCAGTTGCTGGCCAATCTCTTGAATGGTATCTAAGTTGGGACCCGCCACCTTAATCCCTACAGGGGTTTTTATCCCCGTCGCTAACATATCAATACGGGTTTTAATTGGCATCACCCAAGCATTGGTTAAACCGGGGAATTGCACTAGCTCATCTAGCTCGGCTTTTAATTTTGCCGTGGTCATGCCCTCACGCCACTGTGATTTTGGCTTTAACTGAATAAAGGTTTCTATCATGGTCAGCGGTGCCGGATCCGTTGCGGTTTCCGCTCGACCAATTTTACCAAAGACGTTTTTTACCTCGGGAACCGTGGCAATCAGTTTATCGGTTTGCTGCAATAGCTCCCGCGCCTTACCGATGGAAATGCTCGGGTAAGTCGTGGGCATATACATTAAGTCGCCCTCATCTAAAGGTGGAATAAACTCACTGCCAATTTTATCAACCGGATAAAAGCCCACCACCGTTACTACCACAGCGCCGAGCAAAGTAAATTTCGGGAAGCGCAGTACTTGCCTAAGAATAGGCGTGTATATGGCAACCAGCAGTCGATTCACTGGGTTTTTGTGTTCAGGCAGCACTTTACCGCGAATAAAATAGCCCATCAGGACTGGGATCAAGGTAATGGCCAATCCAGCCGACGCCGCCATGGCGTAGGTTTTGGTGTAGGCTAATGGCGCAAACATGCGGCCTTCTTGCGCTTCTAAAATAAACACAGGTAGAAAGCTGACGGTAATGATCAATAAACTAAAGAACAATGCCGGGCCCACTTCAGAGGCGGACTTGGCCACCAGCTGCCAGCGGTTTTCATTATTCAGCGGCGTTTTTTCCATGTGTTTGTGCATGTTTTCGATCATCACAATAGCGCCGTCAGTCATCGCGCCAATGGCAATAGCGATACCGCCTAACGACATGATATTGGCATTAACGCCTTGAAAATACATGATAATAAAAGCGACCAAAATCCCCAGCGGCAAAGTCACCACAGCCACAATGGAAGAGCGAATATGGAATAAGAACACCACGCATACCAGCGCGACTACGGCCAGCTCCTCTAAGAGTTTTGACCACAAATTATCGATTGCATTGCTGATCAGCTCAGAGCGGTCGTAAACGGTGACCACTTCAACGCCATCAGGCAGTCCTTTTTCCAGCTCGTTAAGCTTTTGCTTCACACCATCAATGGTTTTTTGGGCATTTTCACCAAAGCGCATCACCACAACGCCACCGACCACTTCGCCTTCGCCGTTTAGCTCAGCAATACCACGGCGCATTTGCGGGCCTATATTGACGCTGGCAACATCGGCGATGGTAAGTGGCGTACCTTGAATGGCTTGGCCTAATGGAATGGCTTTGATGTCAGCAACACTTTGAATGTAACCTGTGCTGGTGACCATGTATTCGGCCTCCGCCATTTCAATCACAGAGGCACCAGACTCTTGGTTACCACGCTGCAGCGCTTGTTGTACATGGGCAAGAGGAATGCCATAGGCTCGCAGCTTGTTAGGGTCGACCTGCACCTGATACTGCTTAACCATGCCACCAATGGGGGCCACTTCTGATACCCCAGGTACCGATTGCAGTTCAAACTTTAAAAACCAATCTTGTAGGCTGCGCAGCTGGCTGATGTCGTGCTGACCGGTTTTATCCACCAGCGCATATAAATACACCCAGCCCACCCCAGTGGCATCAGGTCCAAGCTGAGGCTTAGCAGCATCAGGCAGCTGCGGTGCCACTTGGCTTAGGTACTCTAATACTCGGCTCCGTGCCCAATATAAATCGGTGTCGTCATCAAAAATCACATACACATACGAGTCACCAAAAAAGGAGTAGCCTCTCACCGTTTTCGCCCCAGGTACGGATAACATCGCCGTAGTTAGCGGAAAGGTGACTTGATCTTGCACCACTTGAGGTGCTTGTCCGGGATACGGTGTTTTCACGATGACCTGCACATCCGATAGGTCGGGAATGGCATCCACTGGGGTGTTCTTTAATGTGAATAGCCCCGCTCCAACCAGCATCAAGGTCAGTAGCACCACAAAGAAGCGGTTGTATACTGACCAGCGTATAATTGCTTGGATCATTACTTTACTCCTAGTGGCCTGAATGCATATCGTGGTTCATCTGCGCTTGTGGTGTTATTTCTGTGACGATGAATTCATCGCCAACCACAAAAGTGAAGGTGACGGCCATGTCTTTATGTAAGGCACTGAGGTCCAGCTCATCCGCCGCCACAAAGTCCATGGTTGTTGCTGGGCGATCCCACTTAGGAATGGCTTCACGCGAAATATTAAGCACACGAGTTTCGCTATCAATGGCATTAATGACCCCACCCACAGTAGCCGAAGGAAGCTCATCAAAAGGAGTCGGCTCAGACATAATATGAATACCGGTCAACACTATGCCGCCGTCGTCTTGTTTGGTGGTTTCAAAGTGCAAGGTTTGCCCCGGTTTAAGAGCTTCAATGTCAACCTCATCGGCTACAGCAAAGTCCATTACCATCTCTGGCCATTGCCATTCAGGCACCGGTTTATGGTCAATGGTGGCAGTGCGACTGTCATAATCCATGCTGGTGATTTCCCCCTCAATCCACACTGAGTTAGGCTCTGTGTCGGCAGCCATGCGCATAAAGTCAGACGAAATGCTCGATTGCGAATCAATTAAGAAATGCGCCGAGGTAACAATGGTATCTCCGGCATTAATACCGTTTAAGATCTCAACGCGATCTTCGCTGATCTGCCCAAGCTCCACAGCCACAGATTTAAACAACCCAGGTTCCAGTTCGACCACCACACGGTTTTGCTTGGCAGTTCGGATCACCGCTTGCGTTGGTACCTGCAGTACATTTTCGCGGGGCTGGGTTGCAATGGAAACTTGCGCAAACATATTGGGCTTAAGCTTGCCATCGCTATTGCTAAACCTAAGGCGAACACGCAACGTGCGTGTTTTTTCATTTAATGACGGATAAATGTAATCCACCTTGCCCTGCCACTTTCTACCTGGTAAAAAGTCCAGTTGCATGGTCACAGGCAAACCTTCAGTAATGGCCATGGCATCGCGCTCAAATACGTCTGCTTCAACCCAAATTTCATCGAGTTGCGCGATACTCATTAAGGTTGTGCCTGGTTTGACGTAAAAGCCCTCACGAACTTGCAAGGCATCAATGACGCCAGATTGCCGTGCATAAAAAGTAATGGTTTGATTCACCTCGCCACTTTGCTTTAATTTCTCGATAAAGCTCTCGCTCAGTTGCAATGCCACTAAGCGCTCTTTGGCTGCATTAATCAAGGCTTGGTTTTGGCGCTTGCGAGCAATTAAGTACTCTTCTTGCGCGTTGACAAGTTGCGGAGAATACAGAGTATACAGGGGTTCTCCTTGCTGAACCGGATCTCCAGCTGCTTTGACGTAGAGCTTTTCTATCCAACCTTCAACACGCGGGTGAATGTGCACTAAGCTGTCTTCGTTGTATTGCACGTAGCCCACGGTACGAATACGCTTTTCCATGTCAGCTAATTCTGCGGTGGTGGTGCGCACCCCCATGTTGTTTTCAACCGCAGGGTTTATCTCCACTACCCCTTGGCCGTAGTCATCGCCTTTACTTTGCTCTTCATAGACTGGGACTAAGTCCATTCCCATGGGTGACTTGCCGGGCTTATCTCGACGATAATTTGGATCCATTGGGGCAACCCAGTACAGCGGTTCCTGGGCATCCGCGCTCTCGTCACTTGCAGCACCAGCAGAGCTGCTCGATAAATTCATGCCAATGATCACCCCAGCAATCAAGGTACTCACGGCAACTAACATTAATACTAAACGGTTATTCATGGTGGCTGTCCTTTTTAACTTGAGCTAGGTAATAGTTGCTGCGAGCAACGGCTTTAAGTAAGGCGATATCGATAGCCAGGGCTGATAGCTCAGCATTTAACTTGGCAATGCGCGCTCTCACCACTTCAGCAAAGTCGCCATCGTCGTTGGTGTAAGCGCTGAGGGCGGCCTCTGCTTGCTCAGCGCTTTGCGCTATAATGTTATCGCGATATAGGGTTTGGCGTTGTTGCAATCGCTTTACCGTTTGTATTTCACTGTTTAGGCCAGAAAATAATTGCTTTAACACCAAAAAGCGCTGGGTTTTACTGGCTTCAAGCTCGGCAACGGCAGCGGCTTTTAAAGGGTCTTGCCTTTTCTCTAAGAAAAGCGGCATGTCAAAGGTGACACCCACACTAAAAAAGTCCGCTCTGGAGCCGGTTACAGGTGCATCATCACGATAGGCATAACTGGCATTAACAGCAAACTGAGGTTGGTAAGCCTGCTCTTTCATTGCCACTTCTTGCTTGGCTTTTTTGCTATCCACATCGGCTAATAACACCGCAGGGTGCTGGTTAATTTGTGCCGTGAGGGCTTGCTTATCGATAGGGTAGGTTTGCATTAATTTAGGTGCAGCTGAGCGCAGCATAGGTAATGCCATTAGGGCATTGTCATCGATGGTGGCCTGTTGCAGATTGAGGTTATCGTCCATTAACCATTGCCCAAGCTTGGCTTTTGCCGTATTCAGCTTTTGATAAGCAAGGGCTTTTTTATCATCAAGCTGCACTACCTCCAGCTGGGCACGAATAACATCTTGCTGCCGTGTTGTGCCCACCGCACTGGAGTAACTGGCATTGGCAATGTCCACCATTTGCTCGAACAACACACTGTCACGCTCTATCAGCGCTAAGGTGTTATTGGCATGCACAATATCCAACCACAATAGCGATACTTCACGCTCAATTTGCGCCACACGTTGTTGCTGCAGCAGCGGCTGCTTGCTGGCTTCCAGTCGCAACTGCTCGCTTTTTATTGCTAAGCTGTCGCCACGAGGCAGCATTTGTGTGACACCCACTTTAAGTTGCGTCATTGGCTCTTGGTTAAGCTCCCAGCTATCTACTGGCAAGTTCATGACTGCTAATGACATTTTCGGATCTGAGTAGCTCAGCGCCGCTTTGCTTTTTGCCGTGAATGCCGATTCACGGTGCTGACTTGAACGCAACCAAGGATCGTTTGCTATTGCCGTGGCGATTGCTTGCTCTAAAGAGGTGACTTTAGCCTGCGCAGTGGCAGCCATTACAGCAGCCATAACAAATAAAGACTTTACCTGCATCAAAACTGCTCCTCGTAGCGGTTAATTTCAGCAAACACTTGGTGGCTGCCGTCTTTTTTCAGTAATAAAATTTGGTATGGCATAAAGCGATCACCGATTTCCATACCGGGCGTACCCACTGGCATGGCAGGGACACTTAACCCCAATATGTCTTTATTGGCGGTGAGACTTTCGTTCGCTAAAAACTGTTTAATGAATTTTGCGGGTACGTGACCTTCAAAGATAAAACCGCCTTTAGAGACGGCGGTGTGGCACGACTGATAATTATGGCGAATGCCATATTTGTTTTTTAGCGAACCCAAATAGTCGAGGTCGGTGGCTTGATACTGAATTTTCTGTGCCTGTAAATGGTTTAGCCACAGCTCACAGCAGCCACAGGTAGGAGATTTGTACACTTGCAAAGTAATTTCTTGGTTTGCTTGCGCCATGAGGCTTACAAGCCACAACAAAGTAAATAGAACGAGTTTTTTCACAGTAACCTCATCAGTGCTGCTCAATATCACTAAGAGCAGCTAAATCATTGATTATCAATAAAAACGTACACATGAAATGTGTAGTAAAACCAAATTGAATGGACGGATCTATCCTGAGATTAGCTGTGTATAGGGGGTCTGAATAATGAGTCTGGACGCTGAGCTAGTTGCCCTGAAGCGAAATTTGATTGTTCGCTTTGCTGGTTTAATGCCATTATGCCGTTACCAGGTGAAAATGCCGCCACACTGGAGGAGCACATGTGAGTTGGGCAAGTGCAATCAGCACATTGGCTAGGGTTATCGGGATCGCAACAATCCATATTCATCATCTCAGTAGTCACGGTTTCGTGCATTTGCTGACTGGATGCTTGATGAGCCTCACCATGAGTGTCACAGGCAGCCATAGACGCAGCGGCACTCGGTCCACTCATCAGCGCTACAATCAGTACTGTGATAACAAGGTGAATAATGGCTTTCAAGGTTCAATTCCTAACGATAACACTATTAATGATAAAAAGCTCATGCCGTAAATGCAAGCACGTAAAGGTCTTTGAGGGATTATTTTCAACGTCAACCTTGTTACAATAGCCGCGTTATAGCATTTGACGACTTAAGGAAAAGATTTATGAAACGTTTCATCCTACCTGCGATAGCGGTTGCGTTGACACTCTCTCAGCCAGCATCTGCTGACGAGTATGGCCTCTCTATTTATGGTGGCACCATGGGCAGTAGCGACATTGAAACCAGTCGCAAGCAAACCTATGCACTGGATAATGACAGTCACCTTGGACTAAGCATTGATAAATACGTGCCTGAAGGCCGTTATGGCTTGTATTACTCCAAAACTGAAACGGCGTTGAGCGACTACCCAACCCGCAAGGTGGAAATGGAATACCTGCTGTTTCAAAGCGCAGCCATGAGCCCTATCACAGAGAACCTTACTGGCTATTTTGGCGCCCAGCTGGGTATTAACCGCCTATCACCTAACTTTATTGAGTCCGATACCTTTTTCGCTTCAGGCTTATATGCTGGGCTGGAGTATAATCTTGGCGCCGGGTTCCACATAGGCACAGAGGCGCGCTGGATTGCCACCATCTTAAAAAATAATTCCAAGGTGACCTGCGATCTCGACCCCGAGACCGATAACACCTGTAGCTGGCATTTTGATAACGAAATAATGAGCCAGTACCAAGCCAGCCTAACCTTGAGTTATCAATTTTCACTGTAAAGTATTAGTTATCAAAAGCTTGGGTTAACCAAGCTTTTGCTTCGCCATTTCAATTGAGTCAAACATTCACTCTGTGCAGCGAGCAGCTCAAGCGTTTTCACAGGGCTGCCTTCCATTCTAAAACGAGAAAAACCTTTAAAAACAGAACTCTATTATTAAGGTTGCCTATTAAGCGGCAGCCCGGTTAAGGGCCGATTAAGCCATGCTGTTGCTAAATAGCGACATTAGGTTAAACGCCAACAGCGCTGCGCCTCAAAGGTCGTTAAGGATAGGAAAAGAGTGCAATGAACAAGATTTTCTCACAGTCATTACAAAAACAAGCACTGATTGCCATGTTCATTGGCGTGTTGCCTATCCTGACCTTAACCCTATGGTACGCTCAAGCATTGTCGCAAAACCAACAACAAACCCAAGCAGTCTACAACCATAATCAACGGCTGATCTTGGAGTTTAATGCCATTAAAGGGGATGTTATTGCCATCGAAAAAGCCCTTCAGAACAATGAATTGTTACAAAGCGAAGCGCTTGAGCAAAGCATTGAACAAAAATGGCAAAATACCCAAACTCGCTTACGCTCTTTACAACAAAGCCTGCCAAGTTCCAGCGTTGTTGCCAAGTTACAGCAATCCATAACACAGGATCTCACCAAACCAGCAACAGCCACAAACTTGCAGCAGCTCATTTCTTTGCTCAATCAACAAGAGCCTAATTTCCAGCAAAGTCTTAAAACGCGCTTGGCTCAGCAGGAAAGCCGCTTCTCAGAGCTGCAAACCGTGTTTGTGTTTGGCTTAGTACTACTACTCCCCACTTTGGTGGCCATCAGTGTTTTTCTTATTCACCGTATTTGCCAACAACTTAATCAAGTCGGTGCTGCGGTGGCTGAAGTGGGAAAAGGCAATCTAGATAAAACCGTAGAGCTCAAGGGCAGTTTTGAGCTGGGGCAATTGAATGACCGACTCAATTGGTTACGCCTTGAATTGAAACGGGTGCAACAGCAAAAAGAGACCTTTTTACGCCATGTTACCCATGAATTAAAAACCCCGCTGGCGTCCTTAAACGAAGGCAGTAGTTTGCTTGGTAGTAGCTTATTGGGGCCCGTAAATCAAAAGCAGCAGCGTATTATCACCATTATGGCCGATGCCGTGACTAAACTAGGCAGTTTAATTGACGACTTACTCAGTTACAGTGCCGCCAGTCACCCAGACAGCTTGCATCACCAGGCACAGTTAAGCGAGATTAAAGCCGAGTTACTCAGCCACCTCGAAGATAAAATCCAACAACGTCAAGTGCATCTTAATTGGCATATTGATGATCATTGCAAGCTGCCCTATCTGCCTTGCAAATTAGTGTTAACTCAGCTTATTAATAATGCGATTGAGCACGCCAACAGCAAAATTGATGTTGAAATAAAACAATCGCAGCAACAGTTTTCCATGCTAGTGCATGATGATGGTGCGGGTATCGACAGCAGTCAAGCGCAAGCCATGTTTCAGCCCTTTGTACGTGGCAGCAATAACAAAACCGTTAACGGCAGTGGCCTAGGTTTAGCCATCGTATCTGAGTGCGTAAAACAATTAAAAGGAACCGTAACTTGGCTCAACGTGCGCCATGGTGCTTGTATTCAAGTTACTTTCCCAACGAGGAAAACGTCATGAAATTACTGATTTTAGGTCTATTGATAACGGCATTATTGGGTTGCCAATCCAGCCCTAAACAGGCTCACCTAAGTGGCGAGTTTGTCGGTCCCATCAAATCCCATCAAGGAACTTATTATGCCCCGCTGGCAACTGTGATTAACGCGCAGTTAGAGCGTTGTGAGGACAGCAACGAAGCTATTATCGGCGCCCACTTTAAAGGCGCTCAACAACTGCAACAATTTATTCGTCGCTACTGCGGTACCGACTCAACCACCGCTCAGCTTAAGCTCATCGCAAACACCAAGCAACAACATACTTGGCCAGATGAGTACCTGGTGTGGTTCGATGCACTTGCTTGGCACACAGAGCAATTGCGTGCACAAAAAATCGACAACTACTATTCCAATAATGCGGCAAAGCAACATCAGCAACAGTTACTGCAAACCCAAAAACAGCTCAGTGAATTAAAACAAAAGTTGGCAAATATTGAAAAACAACGCCTAGAAAGCGATCTCTAAGGTGGAGGAAAGAATGACGCACAACAGCCCAAAAGCCCGTTTGTTATTGGTGGATGACGATACCGCATTAACCGAACTGCTTGCGATACGCTTAGAAAGTCATGATTATGAGGTTGAGGTCGCCCACCGTGGCACTCAGGCGCTCAATATATTACAACAAATGGCCATCGACTTAGTGATCACTGACTTAAAAATGGCGCACATGGATGGCTTTGAACTGAATGAAAAAATAAAACAGTCATACACCGGTATGCCTGTGATCATGATGACCGCGCACGGTTCCATTCCCGATGCTGTTGATGCCATGCAGCAAGGTTTTGTCAGCTTTTTAACCAAGCCAATCGACAGCCAAAAAATGCTCGACGTCATCAATGAAGCCTTAGCTGGCAAAAGCGCGGCGAGCCAGCAGTCCGATCCCAACAACTTCCATGGCCTGTTATTCCAAAGTAGCGCCATGCGTCAGTTAGTACAGCAAATCCAAGCCCTGGCTAGTAGCAATGCCAATATTCTAATCCAAGGTGAAAGCGGCACGGGTAAAGAAGTTACCGCCAAGGCAATCCACTTGGCCAGTAACCAAGCGCAAGGCCCTTTCATCGCAATAAACTGCGGAGCGATGCCCGCTCAACTGCTGGAATCTGAACTATTTGGCCATAAAAAAGGGGCGTTCACAGGCGCCGTGAGCGATAAGGAGGGACTGGTAAAAGCAGCCGATGGCGGCACCTTATTCCTAGATGAAATCGGCGATATGCCCCTTGACCTACAAGTTAAGTTATTACGCGTGCTACAAGAAAAAACCGTAAGGCCGGTAGGCAGCCAAAACGAAGAAAAAGTAAATGTTCGCTTTGTTTCTGCCAGTCATAAGGATATTCAAACGGCCGTAGCAGATAAGTTATTTCGCGAAGATTTATTTTATCGGTTAAATGTTGTCTCAGTGACCATCCCCAGTTTACGCGAGCGAGTTGAAGACATTCCCCTATTAGCAAGCCGCTTCCTTGCTTCCCTCAGTGAAGGAGAAAAGCAGTTTAATCAACAAAGCATTACGGCGCTGCTCAACTACCATTGGCCGGGTAATATTCGTCAACTTCATAATGTGGTAGAGCATTGTATTGCTATCACCCCCGGCAAGGTAATTACCGCCGACATTGCACAAAAAGCCCTGCCTAACGATGGCTCAAGCAATGCCTTTACCGGGCTCAATGAAGCCAAGCGGCAATTTGAGTACGATTATATTCAAAAAGTGTTAGCACTTTGTCAGGGAAATGTCTCTGAAGCAGCGAAGCTGGCGCAAAGAAATCGCTCTGATTTTTATAAATTACTTAAAAAACACGAGATTCAGTGCTAAAACTAACAAGTGACCAGTATTTGTTACAATAACTTTGTGGTGGCTAATACTGGTTAATTTCTCTGCATTGCCGCATTGCGGCGCGCAGCAATTAAAAAATAATATCAATAATAAAAGCACTGGCTAGGGGTTTAACTATATGAAAATGCGCAAAAAGCTCATTATCAGCTTTGTTCTTACGGTCATTATTCCCATTATTGCGATCTCCTTTGTGAGCATCTCACAGACCAAAAGCGATTCCTTAGCCAAGTTTTTAGAGGCCTCTGGGAATGAAATAAGGCAAGCTGAACGGTCTTTTGTGTTGTTTTTTGATCAAATGCAAAAAAATGCCCGCTTTTTAGCCCAAAGCCAAGCCGTGGTTAATGTCGCAGACAATACAACCACCTATTTTGGCAGCGAAAAGCCCATGACCCCACTCAGTAATGGGCCATCAGAGACCAGCATTTTCGAACTTTACAGCGCCTTTGGTAAAACCCATGAAGAGCTGTTATTTGTCTACTTGGGCACAGAAAATGGCGGGTTTATTCAGTATCCTGCAGAACCATTAGGAGGCTATGACCCAAGAAAGCGGCCTTGGTACCAAAAAGCCTCGAAGCAGCCTAATGAAGTTATTTTAACCGAACCTTATCAAGGCGTTACAGGACAAGCCATGGTCTCTGTGGCCACCGGCATCAAACGCAATGGCCAATTCATTGGCGTACAATCATTAGACGTTACCCTGTCGACACTCACCGACATCGTTAGCAGCATTAAGCTTGGCGAGTCCGGTTATCTGATCTTACTGGATGGCGATGGCACCGTGTTGGCCGACCCTAAAAACAAAAATAATAACTTTAAAAATATAAACAAGTTAACCAGCCCTCTTTACCAAGCCATTAAGAGCTACAATAACGAGCCTTACTTAACCATAGAAACCGATGATAAAACTTATGACGCTAAAATCTATGAATCTAAAGAGCTTGGCTGGAGATTTATTGCGGTTATTGATGAAGAAGAAATATTAGCTTCAGCCTACGACATGACCATTAGCATCGTCGTTATTGCTATTGTCATGTTATTGCTGTTTGTGGTGATTGCTGTGGTACTGGCTAACAAAATAGTCGAGCCCATAGAAATGGTATCGGAAGGCTTAAAAGAAATCGCTCAAGGGGAAGGCAATTTATCCAAGCGCTTGCAAGTGGTGACCAAAGACGAAATTGGTGAATTAGCAACTTGGTTTAATAAATTTCTTGATTCCATCAATGTCTTGGTTAAAGATATCCAGAACAACGCCGTCACCCTCAATGGTGCCGCGTTGGATTCGCAGCGCAGCATCAGTGATATTCAAGCTCAGTGCGCAACGCAAGCGGACAACTCCAACAATGCCGCCTCCACAACCGCTACGGTAGAGCAACTCGCCGTTGAAATTAGCGACAGCTGTAAACAAACCTTAGAAGATGTGATGAGCGCCGATGATCACGCTAAACGCGGCAACAGCACCATAGAAAGTACCGTTGAGCAAGTCGCCAGGTTGAATAATTCTTTGGCGGAGTCGGCCAGTGCTATGAGTCAGCTAGAAACAGAAAGCCAAGATATCACCAATATACTCGGTGTCATCCGTGCCATTGCAGAGCAAACCAATTTGCTCGCTTTAAATGCGGCCATTGAGGCGGCTCGAGCTGGTGAGCAAGGGCGTGGTTTCGCGGTAGTAGCCGACGAAGTCAGAACTTTAGCCCAGCGCTCTCATGACGCCACTCAAGAAATTGAGCAAGTACTGACCAATTTAATTTCACAAACACGCAAAGTATCGGAACAAATGACGTCCAGCGTCACGGAATCCGAATCCACCATTACAGAGTCGCAAAGTGCACAGCAAGCCTTTGCGGATATTGCCGATGCCGTGTCTCGCATTAAGTCAGCAATATCTAATATTGCTGATCAAGCTTCACTGCAAGGTGATAATGCCGGCCAAACACGAGAACTAATTGCCTCGGTAGACAGCTCGGCGCAACAAGTAGGCGATGAAACCGCTGCCTTAAACGCCGGCGCAGAGCAACTGGTGAGCTTAGCTAAAGATTTAGAAAGATTAGTTGGCCGCTTTGATATTGAATAATCACCTGAGCGCTCTGTAGCGGTGCTTAGCAAATAACAGCGAGTCATTCGCTGTTATTTGCTCGATGTTGCCGCCATTAGATATTTGCCAGTAACCAGCTATAGTAAATGTAAGGTCAACTAGCGGGTTTCATTTCATGCTCTTAGTGCGCTTGGTATCACTCACCATTCTGTTTGTTGCCGCAGTGGCAAACTCTAGTCCGCATAAGCCACAATTAGAAAGCCCAACTCGCGTGACCATTTTGGTGGATGACAGCTACCCACCTTACTCCTATCAAGCCAATGGTGAACTCTATGGCATTTACGTTGATATAGTAAGGCAAGCGGCTCGGCTATTAGAACCAGATTACGCCATTAGCTTACAAGCCGTACCTTGGAAACGCGGGCTTTCATCCTTAGAGTCCGGTGAAGCATTTGCGCTGATGCCCCCCTATATTCACATCAAAAAACGCCCTTATATCTGGCCCTACTCTGTAGCACTACAAGAGGAGGTAGTCGTGGCTTTTTGCAATCAAGGGGTAAGCTTAAAAAGCTTGCCCCATATCAAACCAGAGCGCAGCTACAATATTGGCATTAATGCTGGCTACATGATCTTAGACGAAGAACTGATGCAGTCACAAAAACTGGGTTACATAAAAGTCTGGGAAAACAAAAGTACACGCTCAAACATAGAAAAGTTGGCTATGGGCAGAATCGATTGCTACGTTAATGATCGGCTCTCCACCTTGTTAGGTATTAATAAACCGGCGCGCTTAGCGCCAGAGCTCGACACGAGCAAATTTGTGGAGGACAAAGTCCTTATGCGGCGCACTGCTCACATTGGCTACTTAAAGGGGTATGACGAGCGCTACCCATTTAAGCATGATTTTATAAAAAAAATGGACGAGGCACTGACTCAAGTGATCAATAGAAAAGAAAACAGCACTGAGTAAAGCTTCATAATTTTAATTAAAAAAGGCAAAAACATGCGTAAATTCATTAACAAAGTACTCCTCTTCTCAGTCATCACTGTCGTTTCATCGGTCACGCCCTCATGGGCTGATGAGGTAGACTTCGAGCTTGTAAAGGTCGCGGATGGTCTTCATGTTTTGTATGGCCGTGGCGGTAATATTGCCATAAGCTCTGGGCAAGACGGCGTTTACTTGGTCGATGACCAGTTTGCCAAACTAAGCAAACAAATAAAAAACAAAATAAGTGAGATCCAACCCGGTACACCTGAGTTTGTTATCAATACTCACCATCATGGCGACCACACCGGTGGCAACGAAAACTTTTCCCAAGCTGGTAGCCATGTCATAGCTCACCACAATGTCTATCAGCGTCTTGAGCAGAAACATGGTGAGGGGTCTGATTTTCTACCAACCTTATCGTTTGGCAGCGATATGAAATTGCATTTCAACAATGAACATGCCCACTTATGGCACTATCACCATGCCCATACTGACGGTGATGCAGTCATATTTTATAGCAACGCCAATGCCGTCCATATGGGAGACATTTATTTCAACCTTGGCAGTTTGCCGTTCATTGATGTAGACAGTGGTGGCTCTTTAGATGGCGTTATTGCTGCAGTAGAAGATGTGTTAAGCCGCATAGACGATAAAACGATTGTGATACCAGGCCATGGTAAGGTCACTGATAAACAAGGGTTAACTCAATACTTAGCGCTGCTTAATGAGGCAAGAGCGATTATGCTAGCAGTAATGAAGGGAGGCGTTGATTTAGAAACGGTTGTTGCCGCCAAGCCGTTAGATAAGTTGGCACTTAAGTACGCAAATTGGCTACCGCAAGAGCGTGTAACTACACTGTTTTATCGCAGTTTAAGCCAAAAGTAACCGTGTTTTTAGTCCGGGTAACGGCGAGGCGCTATTGCCCGGCATCATCCATGAAATACTTGAGTTCGTAGCCTGCTGATTTTAATCAACTTAAAAGCAAACTCGTAAAATAAACTAAATCATTGATAGACAAGGCACTACAACCAAGCTACTATGTACACGCTTTAGATATTAAAGCTCTTACTACTGCTGCACTGTTACTCTTTACACACCTTTTTTTAAAGTCGTTTATAGATATACACCTGCGTTACTAGCTAAGTTTTATCTATCGCTTTACCGGTGGTTTTCCACCTCATATATTATTTTTTAAAAAGGTTTCAATTATGTCTAATACAGTTACTGGCGTAGTAAAATGGTTTAACGAAGAAAAAGGTTTTGGTTTCATCACTCAGGAAAATGGCGGCAAAGACGTATTCGTACACTTCCGTTCAATCGTTTCTGATGGTTTCAAAACGCTTACAGAAGGTCAAACTGTATCGTTTACCGTTGAAGAAGGTCAAAAAGGCCCTCAAGCGAGCAACGTAGTAGTTAGCTAATAACTAATACGCAAGAGCTAGAGTCTTCTCTAGCTCTTACAAATCCTGTTAAATACGCTTTTCTAAAACTCTACTTTACTGTGTTCACCCATTTCCTCGGGGCTCACATTTTTACCCATCGCTAATTTCACTAACCCTTTTACCTCAGGGTCAACGTGCCATAATTCGATGTCTTCTAGTTCAAAGCGCAACATAATGAGCTCTGGATCGTCTTTGCCTTTTTCATACCAGCTTTCAACTTGCCGCGACCAATGTTGATCAATTAATTCTTGCCGCGTTTCTTCAACCAGTTGTCCGTGGAGACTTGCAAACACCTTATGATCCTTACTAGAAAATTGTGCTGAGGCCTTACCACACTTAGCAATACGGTTACTTTTAGTGGTGAAAAACCAGAACTCGCCATTGGCTCCTTTATCAAGATGTGCTCGCATTGGCTCATGATGGTGATTATCTCCATGAAGACCAATCATCACGTTAGGACTATCACTCAGTGCCAACCAAAAATTTTTCTTAATGTCTGCCATGTTTCCTCCTATGCACTTATTGCTTGGATTAATCTGTTGTTGAAGGCTTCTAAGTCTGCGGGCGTGCGACTGGTGATCACGTTATCGTCTTGTACCACCTGCTCATCAACCCACTGAGCCCCTGCGTTTTTTAAGTCCGTTTGAATACTGGCAAAGGAAGTCAGACGTTTACCTTCAACAATGTTGGCTTCGGCTAATAACCAAGGGCCATGACATATGGCAGCGATTGGACGCTTATCGCCATACTCAGAAAAGGCGCGAACAAACTCAATCGCGGCTTTATGTTGGCGCAGAGTATCTGGATTGATTAAGCCACCGGGTAACACAAGTGCTTGATATTGACTGGCGTATGCATTGTCTAGGGTCAGATCAACGCTCACCTGCTCGCCCCAGTCGTTTTTATCCCAGCCGATGATTTTACCGGCTTGCAATGAAATTACGTCAACGTTAAATCCGGCCTGCTCTAGTGCGCGTTTTGGTTCTAACAGTTCACTTTGTTCAAAACCATCAGTGGCCAAAATAGCCACCGACTTTTGATTGCTGTGTGACATAAATAGCACTCCTCTCATCAATTTCGCTGTAAGAGTTAAAGCACTATTGATGCCACCAGTAACCCATTGTTTTTATTGTGTTTAATTTTTAATCCGTGTTTACAATGTAAAGATTACATGAAGACCTGTGTAACTTTGCCAATATCACTTTTACTTAGCGCCTAGCTGCAAGTCATGCAGCTAGGCGCACAAGGCTTAAAGTGGCTGATGTATATAACTGTTTTCACCAAACTCAAAGACGTTCACTTTGCCACACTGAGCAAAATGGTTATTGCTGTTATAGGGTCGACCCGCTTGTGCTATGTCGCCCTCCCAGCCAACGCCATTTTCAATAAAGGCTTTCACTTCGAACCAGCCCTGATGGGTTTGGCTACAGTCCATGTCCACTTCAAGTAACCAGTAATGTGGTCCCCAAGTATTCAGCGCCATCACACCAAAGCCGTCTGTGGCATAACTTTTTACTTCCCCCCAACTACTGGGCCATTGGTCGGTTGTCCAATCTAATGCACTGCCCATAGCTTCACTCGATTGATTCGGCTCAGCTCCCAACCAGTCTAAGTAGTTATCTCCTTGCTTCCAATCACGGGTGGTCGCATTACGATGATTCAAATGTTTAATTGCAATACGACAGGCTTGCGGTTGGCTGTAACAGTCAACACCACGTGCTAATGCCGCATCATAATCCAATCCACCACGGATAAATAGGTCTTCACCCGCTTGCGTTGCAGCCTTAATAAATACCAAGGTTCTTTGCCAGTCCGCATTGTCTGAACCACTGTCTATTTTAGCCTTATGATGAATGGCAATGGCGTCCATCGCCTCAATTTGAACAGCAGCAAAGCCATTAGCGTCCACTTCAACGATGCGTCCAGTGCAGTGCGCATTCCTTAACTCGCCAGTTAAGACATCGCAATAGCGTCCAGAAGCAAGACCGGTTTGTAGTGTGTTATCCATTGCTGTGTTTTCACGGTTTATCGCCACAAAGCCTAACTCACCTCGCGAAAATGCAATTTGGTTATTGCCGTTATCCCACCAATGGCGCACGCTCCAATCTCCATTGGTGTGATTGCGAAACTGCATCGCGCCTGCGATCATCGCTCTGCGATGCTCACATTGCCATAAAGCCGCAGTACAATTTACGTTATTGCCATCGTGTACAGCAACGCCAGGGCCTCCGGCATCAGTATCGCTATTAAACTCATAGCTCGACATCACCTTAGGATAGCCATAGGGGTATGCCAGCATAAACACATTGGCTAAGTCATAGAGTTTACCATCATGAAAAGTAACGATATTTCCAGCGCCACCGTGACCGCGCTGGTTGTCATGGTTATCGGTGAACACCACGGCCTTATAGCTTGGCATCATGCCCCAAGCTTCACCAAAATTACGTAACCATGCCAACTTTCCTTGTTTGAATGTTTCTCCTAATTTCACACTGTATTTGAACTCTGTCACCAAACCATTACCTTGATATTCTGCTGCAGATACGGCTTCGCCACCTTGATCTATCACTTCCTGAAACACCAAGGGTGTGTACTGTAACTTAGCTAAGATATCGCCAATATCACTGGCCGGCATATGTTTACTGGCATCAAGACGAAAACCTGCCACGCCCAGACTTAATAAATCATTGAGGTAGTTTGCCAAGGTTGTTTGGACATAGTGGGCGTCGGTATCGAGGTCGTGTAGGCCCACCAACTCACAATGCTGAACCCGCCACGGATCGTTGCCATAGTCTTCAGGGTTAATGGCACAGCTTGGATGGAAATCTTGCGCGGAGTAATTCGGGTACTCTTTGTTGCCATAGCTGTTACCTGCCACACCTTGACCACTGCCATGAGCCATATGGTTAATCACCGCATAGACATCGACACCGGCGGCGTTGCAGCGGCTGACCATATCAGCAAATTCAGCGCGACTACCGCCGCGACTCACCAGTTCATAGCTCACGGGCTGATATCGTGTCCACCAAGTGTCTCCTGTAATATGCTCATTCGGCGGCGATACTTGCACCGCGGCATAGCCCTTAGGCCCCAGAAAGGTTTCACATTCAGTGGCAACATCAGACCAAGACCATTCGAATAAATGGACGAATGTGGTTGCCTCCCCTTGAGGTTGAGCAGCAGCAGGCAAGAAACAACTGGCTAGTAACAGCCCAGCGACAGTGTGGTTAAATCTGTGTTTTATCATTATTGCGTCTCTTATTCATACAGATTTCACAATATAGACACAATAATTAAACAATCTATTGAATACGTATGCACAAGTGGTAAAACTTAAGGGTGCACTGGTGCGGCCAAGCCTTCAAGGAGGTACTTTTGTAAAACTAACTCAAATTCACCGTTGCTTTTAATCTTTGCAAACCCTTGATTAAAGGCAGTTAAAATCGTTTCAGCATGAGGGTGAGATTTGTTCACGCCTATATGAAGCGGCCACTTGGCAATGGTTACGTCGCGCATTTGCAGTTTAGCAAAATGACCATATTGATTTTGCAGATATAAAAACACTAACTCGTCGATCACCACAGCATCCACTCGGCCTCGGTACAGCTGCGATAAACAGGCTTTTGGGGTGGTTAATTTCTCGATGTGCAAATGCGCTACAGCACTCAAGACTTGCTCTGAGCGATAGCCACGAATAACACAGGTTCGCGACCCGCTTAATTCACTAATTTGTTTTAAGTGCAAAAAACGGTTGTTTTTGGTTACCAAAATTAAGCGGTTTATATAGTAGGGTTCGCTGAACAAGAATTGCTCAGCACGGGATTCAGACCACCATAACGCCGGTATAATATCCACTTTGCCAGCCAGAGCTAAGCGCATTGCCCGACTAAATGGTGTCGCTAAAAAGCGAAACGAGTGTCCTTGCTGCTTTAACGCTAGGCTCACCACCTCATTAGCAAACCCCCTTTGCTTATCAATAAGATATGGCGGCCATAAATTATGCGCCCCAGTTACCTCAGGCTTAGCATTCAGTCCAAAGCTTGCTGCAAACAAGATGACATAAGCCGTTAATGCTTTAGTTGACCACACCTTTGTCCCCTCTGCCTCACCTTGTAATAACTATAGCCGGCTTTTCGCGCCTTTCCCGAGAAAATAATCATGGCAGAAATTTCAACGATATTTGTCCCCTCTCCCCAATGAACTGTAAACCAATGTAAATAGAAAGTAACCTTTAATTGAATTGTCATCAACAAAGTCTAAAATACCGCGACCGAGCAAAGACTCGGGCATTTTAAATACACGGGAATAAAAAAATGATTAAAAAATCTATATTATCTTCAGCAATTGCATTGGTGTGCCTAAATGCCAGCGCTGAAGTAATAATCTCAGAGTACGTTGAGGGCAGTAGCTATAACAAAGCCATTGAGCTTTATAATGGCTCTGACTCAGCCATTAACCTTGATGGCTATGCCCTAAACTTATTTTTCAATGGCGAAACACAAGCAGGTCGCAACATTGCACTCAGTGGTGAACTGGCTGCAAAGTCAACGTATGTGATCGCTCATGGTCGTGCAGCAGCCGAACTGCAAGAAAAAGCACAGCTCATCAGTAACAGTACTTCATTTAATGGTAACGATGCCATTACCCTGACCCTGAACGACACCATTGTTGACAGCTTTGGACAGCTTGGTGTTGAAGTAGACTCAGAGTGGATTGATGGTGAAATCAGAACAAAAGACAGAACCCTTGTTAGAGATCCCGCAATTACTACTGGTCGAGTTGATGCAACAGCCCCTTTTGTTGGCGAAGGGCAGTGGCAAGTATTTGCGAGGGACGATTTCAGCAATCTAGGTAGTCATATGAATGGCGCTGATGTGCCCGAGCCAGAGCCGCTTGTTTGTGGTCAAAACAACACCTTAATTAGTGCCATTCAAGGTGCAGCTCAAGCCAGCCCACTGACAGGAGAAGTCGTAGAGGTCGAAGCGGTTGTCACCGCCAGTATGCAACAAAGCGGTGGCCTAAAAGGTTTCTTTATTCAAGAAGAGTTAAGCGATAAAGATAACAATAATGCCACCTCTGAAGGCCTCTTTGTTTATTATACCGATACTCAGGTACGCCCAGGTGATGTGGTAAAAGTGCGTGGTACAGTTGAAGAGAAGTATGGCCAAACACAGTTAAACCGCATCGACGACCTAACCCTGTGCGGCACTGCAAGCGTTGCGGCCATCAACGTAAGCCTGCCTGCTGATAATGGCTTGGAAGCGTACGAAGGCATGTATATTGCCATTAATAATGATCTGGTTGTTAACGACACCTACGGCCTAAAACGCTATGGTGAAGTGCGCCTTGCAACAGAACGTTTATATCAAGCCACGCAAATTGCACAACCTGGTGATGCCGCTAACGCACTGGAAGCTGCAAACAAAGACAAAGAAATACTACTCGATGATGGCTCTTCGGCACAAAACCCTGAGGTGATCCCATACCCGGCGCCCACTTTGGATGCCTACAACACCTTACGATTGGGCGATACCGTCACTGGTGTAGAAGGCGTGCTGGCTTATGGCTACGGCCAATACCGCGTGCACCCTAGCACTAAACCAAACTTTATCAACACCAACATGCGTACTGACGCGCCTCAATTAGAGCAGCGTGGCGACTTACGTATTGCCAGCTTTAACGTCTTAAACTACTTTAATGGCGACGGTCAAGGTAGCGGTTTCCCAACCCCTCGTGGTGCCGATAATCTAGAAGAGTTTGCGCGTCAAAAAGCCAAAACACTGGCGGCGATCACAGCCCTAGATGCCGATATTATTGGCTTATTAGAAGTTGAAAATGATGGATTTGGTGAATTCAGTGCCATTGCCGACTTGGTAAACGCCCTTAATGCCCAAGACAGTAATAATACCTATGCTTTTGTTAACCTCAATACTGAGCAAGTGGGCGGCGATGCCATTACTTCTGGCATTATTTATCGCAGCAATAAAGTCAGTGAAATCGGCACAGCGGCATTCACTGAGCAAGTACCATTTGATTACGGCAACCGTCCACCTGTGGTGCAAACATTCAAAGACCTTCACAGTGAAGAGACTTTCACCGTAGTAATGGCGCACCTTCGTTCAAAAGGCAGCTGCAGTCGCGCTGAAGGCTTAGATCAAGATCAAAACGATGGCCAAGGCTGTTGGAACCAAACTCGAGTTACTGCGGTAAATACATTATCCCAATGGTTAGGTAGTAACCCAACTGGCGTCGCCGATGAGGATGTTATTATTCTTGGTGATATGAATGCCTATGCCCAAGAAGATCCCATCAAGACTTTCGTCAGCAACGGTTTTGACAATATCAAACAAACCCTTAATGGCAATAGCTTCGATTACTCCTATGTCTACAAAGGCCGCATTGGTAGCCTAGATCATGCCTTTGCCTCAAGCAGCATGATGGCAAAAATACAGTCAGTAACAGACTGGCACATTAATGCCGATGAACCTGTAGCGCTTGACTACAATACCGAGTATAAATCAGACACCCACCAAGCGAGCTTGTACGCCGAGCATGCGTACCGTGCTTCCGATCACGACCCGGTGGTCATTGATTTAACACTGGCTAGAGAGCCAACTGTTATCGAAGGTGAGTTTAGCGGTCTTGCTGGTTGGTTCTGGTGGCAACAACGTGCAATTACGCTACCTGAAGGCTTTGATACCCTTGAAGTGTCTATTTCTGGCCAAGGTGAAGCTGACTTATATGTGCGCCATAAAAAGATGCCTAACTTCTTCAGGTACGATTGTCGCCCATACCTTTGGGGCAGTGAAGAAAGCTGTACTTTTACGCAGCCTGCCGCCGGTAAATGGAACTTCCGCCTACGCGGAATTTTGCCTTACTACAACGTCACGTTGAAGTATAAAGCAACTAAAGCAAACTAAGCTGATGCTGGGGAGGCATTGTTCGCCTCCCCTCTTTTTAGGTTATAAACCAAAGCATCATGAAGCTTGCCATTTAATGACAACTTGCTTCTTTGCAAGTCATGACAAACCATTCCAAGTCGACACATTAACTGCTGAGACTTTACGTTCTCTTTGGCACATACGGCACTGATCACCTGGATCGGGGTGTGGTTAAACAGCCATTGGATAAGCGCATCGGCAGCCTCAAACCCATAACCCTTACCAATCTGCTCTGCGGCTAAGCGAAAGCCAATTTCTCCACATTTCTTATCTTCACTTGTATACTTAAACACCAACTCACCAATTAGCAGCTGACTGTGCTTTAGCTCGATGGCCAGAATACGCTTTTCATCTACTCTGCCTTGCCAGTTTTGACAGGCCTGCTCTAACCGAGCCTTGGCCGTTGCCCTGGTGGCGGGAGGGCCGATATATTTTGCGGTATCAGGGTTTTTGCGATGCTGATAGACCGCCTCAAGATCCGTCATCTTCATAGGACGAATACGTAGCCGAGGGGTTTCAAATAGCATCATGACTCCTATTCACAGGTCGCGCCAAAGGCGGTTACGCGCAGATGTCGCCAAGTCATAAACAACAGCGCTGCACAAATGAGCACTAACAATGCCAACGACTCAGTGCCACTTAGTAACCACTTGTTCATAAGCCATGCCAATGCTGAGAAAAATAATAATTCAATGGCGCCAACCAGGGCATTGGCAGTGCCGGCTTTTTCTGGGTGCATAATACCTATTAAGTGCATGTAACTGGGAAAGTAAGCACCAAACACCAACATAATTGCAGCATAAGCCATTAGCACAGCATAGGCACTGTCACTGCCACTAAATAGCAGAACCACACTGACAGCCAGCGCCGGCCAAGTCCAAATCACGATATCCAAGTAGCTATGACGTTTTTGTAGTAGCTTGGTTAGGCTGGAGCCGAACAGTAATCCCAGCATGGGTAGCATCATCGCTTGGCCTATTTCTTTGGCATTAAAACCAAACTGTTGTGATAACAAAAAAGGCAGATAAAGCTGTATGGTTAAATACAAAAACGTTGGTAACCATTTCAGCGCAGCCAAAGAAATAAATGAGCGATTGCACAGCAAAGTTTGATATTGGAAAAATAATGCACTGGGCCTTAAGGATACGCTCGCCGTGCTACTTTGCGGCAATACTTTGAGGCCATAAATAACAATCACAACATAGTAGGCAGCCGCAAACCAAGACATGCCGTGCCACCCCACCCAGCTGGATAACAACCCTGCCAAGAATGGACTGCAAATGGCCGTCACACTTACTGACATGGCTAAGGTTGCCATGGCACTTTTCAATTGTGCTCCAGATAAATTTGCCGCCAGCATAGTACGGCCAATTAACACCGGTGCTGCCGCCCCCATCCCTTGCAATACCCGACCAATAAAAAAGGTCTGGGCATTATAGGCCAATGAGCACAACACCGTACCCATAGCCAAAGTGCCCAGGCCGACCAGAAACAGCGGTCTATCGCCGTATTTATCTCGTAATGGCCCAACCAACAGTTGTGTCGCACCCAACGTGGTAAAGTAACTGATCACTGCAGCTTGTGCGAGGCTTGGTGAAAGCGATAAGGAGTGAGTAATGTCAGGCAATACTGGCACGTATATTTGACTCGCCAGTTGCGAGCACGACATTAACAATACCGCTAAAAATACAACCTGAAACACCATCACCTCCTAAGCATCAACAATAAGTTGATCATACTGCCCTTTTAATGTCTGAAAAACAGGGTAATATTTAAAACACTTATTCCTTTTAGGAAACAATAATGGACTGGCTAACGGCAGTAAGAAGTTTTAATACCCTAGTAGAACAAGGGAGCTTTACTAGAGCAGCAGAGGTTGAATCAGTCTCGGCTTCGGCAATGAGCAAACGCATTGACTGGTTGGAAAAGCAATTAGGGCTGAGCTTATTTATTCGTACCACACGTCAGCTAAGTCTTACTGAGGCCGGACAGGCCTTTTTACCCAAAGCGGCATTGTGGTTACAGCAGTTTGATAGTTTGCAAGATCAAGCACAAACATTAAACCAAACGCCAACAGGTAACTTGCGCATTGCCTCTACGCTTGCTGTTGGGAGTACGTTATTAATGCCAATCATTAAAACGTTTTTACAGCAATATCAGCAACTTAATATCCATCTAAATGTGTTAGCTCCTGGCGAGCACCCCGATCTTAACCATGACTTAGTGATCACCCGTTATTATGAGGCGTTTGATTCTGCAGCACATAAAGGCAGTCGGCTCATTGATTATCAAATGCAAGTTTTTGGCGCCCCCCATTATCTTCGCCAACACCCTGCCATTACCACCGTTGCCGACTTAAAACAGCATAAGATGTTGTTAAGTAGTTATTACCATAAATTGGGAGGCATTATTTTGGAAAATAGCGAGGTATTTCAATTTGATAATTACAACTTTGTCTCCGATCAGCTCGATGCCATGCTGAGCGCCGCAGTTCAGGGGTTAGGGCTTATTTTTATTTCACCAGCCTATATTCAAAAAGAGTTGCAACAAGCACTGCTGGTACCTGTACTGCCTCAGTTAAAGTCTGAAACCAAGCAACTCTGGGCCTACTACCCCAAAGCAACTTATACCCCTTATAAAACACAGTTATTTATCGACCACTTAAAGGCCTCATTAAGAGAGTAATAAGCAGTTAAGATGCTGTGGTATTTATTTACTGTTGATGGCGTCTGTTTGGGTAAGACTCACTTGGTGCAAACAGTACATTGATTGACTCCTCCCTTGGCTCATTTACGCTTGGGCACATCGACTTCCAGAGCTCCAAAACAAACAAAAATGAAACACTTAATAAACAAAAACACCAAACACTACCCTCGCGAAAAAAGCTCAATCTAGCCACCTTAAAAATCACTTAAGCAAATAATAAATAAAGAAATAAATCTAAAAAATTGGGCTGTTCCTCGTACTGATTTATGCACCTAAAATGGAAAACCCAGATCTTTTTTCTATTATAACTTTGAGAATTGTTAACTATTGGCCAATTTTGTTTCAAAACCGTTTACAAGGTTAATTATTAACTATAAATATAATAGGAACAACAAGATGAAAAAATCGATTCTAACTTTATCTGTCCTTACAGCATTGAGTATGTCTAACGCTTTTGCACAAGATGCAACGTATCAAGGGGCAGCAGTTGATGCAGAAATCGCAAACACCTGTATTGTTCGATTTAATGATGACATTTCAAAGTTTGATGTCACCGGTAAAGCCAGAGGCATGGTTGCCAGAGCCAATGCCCAAGCTAAACACATTTATAAAAATACCATCAAAGGCATGGCTGTGAACATGAGTTGTGATAAAGCCAAACAAGCATTTGCAGGCGATGATGGCATTATGCGCTTTACCCCAGATGGTAAGGTTTACGCTAACCCAGCCGCCAAAAAAGGCAAGCCTGGTGGCGGCGGCAGTGGACCTCAAGAAACGCCATGGAGTGTAACCCGCGTGGGTGGTCCAGTGGATGGCAGCGGCTACACAGCTTGGGTATTAGACACGGGTATTGATGTCGATCATGCTGATCTGAACGTCGATAGCGGCCGTGGCTTTTCAGCATTTACTAAGGGCAAAGACGCAGGTGTTGATGATGGCAATGGCCATGGCACACACGTTGCCGGTACCATCGGTGCGCTAAATAATGGCATTGACGTAGTAGGTGTCGCCGCAGGTGCCACAGTTGTCCCAGTAAAAGTATTAGACTCGCGCGGTTCTGGCAGCTGGTCAGGGGTGATTGCAGGTATCGATCATGTTGCTGTCAATGCCAACCCGGGTGACTGCGCCAACATGAGTTTGGGTGGTGGGTTTAACCAAGAACTCAATGATGCAGTTGAAAGTGCCGCGCAACAATCAGGTGCATTTTTTGTCGTAGCAGCAGGTAATGAGAGTCAGCATGCGTCGAATGTGTCGCCTGCAAGTGCGTCGCATAATAACGTATATACGATTTCAGCAACTGACTCGAATGATACTTTTGCCAGCTTTTCTAACTATGGCAATCCACCAGTGGACTATGCAGCTCCTGGCGTAAGCATTTTATCTACCCGTAACGGCGGTGGCACCACAACGATGTCGGGTACTTCAATGCCATCACCAGCGGCCTGTGCCGTTATCATGATGCGTAATGGCAACCCGGGCACGGACGGTAAAGCCATCAATGACCCAGATGGCAACGCCGACAGTATTGTTCATCTATAACTTTCGTCCCCCCAAGTGAGGCACCGTTTTGGTGCCTTTTTTCATACTCAAAGACTTAAACACTTCTTTATCGCTAAGAGTCGTTGCTTACAAACAGCATGTTATTGTTCACTATTTATAAAAGGTATTAGGCAACCTAGCGCTTGCCAACTTAACACTGCACTTTACATGTCACATTGTTACTCACTGACAACTTTGGTTACAAATAGCGCTAAAAATCGCTAGGGCTTTTAAGTGGTTATGCTAAGGTAATGGCCAAATAGTAGACACTTCTAAGAAAACCATTACCATGAAGATACAAAGCTATGGCGGCGTCGCTGCTGTTACTCTGGCAATAACCTATTTATTTGGGTTTGTGTTATTTTTTGCGGTATTAGACAGCAGTCAATACGATACACCTGAAGGCTACTTAAGCTACTTTATCGCGCAACGTGACACCTTTTTTATGGGTTATATCGTTATTGGCATTATTTTCAGCTTTGCTTTACTGCTGCTAGTTCAAGCAATATATCGAAGGTTTCAAAGTTTAACCCCAAATTTAAGTCATTACACTGCTGCGGTAGGTTATATATGGGCTGCAATAGTATTATCCAGCACCATGATTTTCCTTAGCAGCATTAGCGCTATTGCCAAATTTCATGGCAGCGATCCGGAACAGGCTCTGGTTATCAACCGCACCATATCGATTGTGGTAGACGCCCTTGGTGGTGGAATTGAGTTGGTTGGGGCGGTGTGGGTTCTGGCAATTAGCTATGCCGGGATCAAGCACCGGGTTTGGCCTAAACTGCTGCATTTTTGGGGTGTATTAGTTGGCGTCGCAGGCGTACTAACCTTGTTTTCTGGATTATCCTTTCTCACCGATAACCCTTTCTTTGGCGTCACCACGGCCATTTTTGGCCTTGGCCAAATTGTTTGGTTTATTGCTCTTGGGATCGCGATGCTAAAAGAGCAAAAGCAAGCTTAAAATAACCCGTTTCAGGCCTTAACCCGCTTGCTGTTAAGCGGGCTAAGTGGCCAACAGTTCGAGCATTTTAGCAACAGAATCTGCATCAACTCCTCATTATTAAGTGCATATATGTAGTCTTCTACTGCTGAGCAATCGATTTCATCTCTCATATCCACAAAACTCGCCCACAAGGTTAACTCATCGGCATCAATCACACCTTGTTGATACTTTTGCAGCACCTGAGCCAAGTCTACTTTAGTCAATGTCAGAGCCACAAGCTCTGGGTCACTCAATAAAACAGTTAATGCTTGCTCTTTGTGAGAACCAAAAGTGACATACTCAACTAGCGCCCGTTGTTTATTCATAGTGCTTAGCCCACATTACCATCTTTAGTTGGTGTAAATCGCTGCAACAATAGCGCGTTACTGATCACCAGTAAACTACTGGCAGCCATGGCGGCGCCGGCAAAAATTGGGTTTAAATACCCCATTGCCGCTAGTGGTAAGCCAATAATATTAAAAATAAACGCCCAAAATAGATTTTGTTTAATTTTGCGATAGGTTAGCTTTGCCATATTTAAAGCGGCAGGAACTAGGCTTGGCTCTCCTCGCATTAATGTCAGGGCAGCGGCATTAACTGCCACTTCCGTTCCTGTCGCCATCGCGATACCGAGATCCGCTTGCGCTAGTGCCGGCGCATCATTAATACCATCCCCCACCATGGCAACACGAAAGCCTTGGCGCTGGGCCTGTGAAATGTAATCTGACTTATCTTTAGGTAATACCTGAGCTTGAAAATCATCTAATGCTAATTGTTCAGCGCAATACTCAGCACTGTCTTGGCTATCGCCGGTTAACATGGCGACTTTAATGTTTTGTTGTTGCAGTCTCTTAACTGCACTCTTGGCATTAGGCTTTAACGCATCAGTAAAACAAAATAACGCCAACAATTGGTAATCGTCCTCGGTTTCGCTTAAGAGCCAAGACACTGAAGCGCCACGATGAGACGATTTATACTCCGGCAGTGTTTGACCCAAAGACTGCATCCAATGACTACTGCCAAGGTAATATCTAACCCCGGCATAGTCTGCAGTCACTCCCTTACCTGCAACCACCTTGAAGTTGTCAACCGTTAGGGTATCTAAACCTTGTTGCTGTGCTTTTTCCATCACCGCTTTAGCCAAGGGGTGCTCACTGTCTTTTTGAATAGCAGCAGCAAGCTGCAAAACGCGATCTTGCGAAGTCGCATAAGTCTGGATATCTGTGAGCTTGGGCTTTCCTTCAGTTAGGGTGCCGGTTTTATCAAAAATCACCATATCAATGTGGGTTGCTTGTTCAAGTGCTTCGGCATCTTTGACCAAAATTCCAAAGCGAGCTGCAGTGCCGGTTCCTGCCATAATAGCAGCCGGTGTTGCTAATCCAAGCGCACAAGGACAGGCGATCACCAACACAGCGACAGCATTAAGCACCCCTTGCGTCCAATCTTGGTAACCTAGCCCCCAAGCAAGTAGGGTTAAAAGTGCAATCACCAGTACCGCTGGTACAAATATCGCACTGACCTTATCAACCAGCGCTTGCACCGGTGCTTTTGCCCCTTGCGCTTGCTCTACTAAGCGAATGATTTTTGCAAGTGTGGACTCTGCCCCTATCCCCGTAGCTTCGATTTCAATCACCCCATCTAGATTCACTGAACCACCAGTGACTGTGTCTGCCGCGCTTTTTTCAACCGGAATGCTTTCTCCGCTGATCAAGGCCTCATCGACATGGGACTGGCCACTGGTTATTTTGCCATCAACCGCTATTCTGTCGCCAGGTTTAACTCTTAAGCGCTCACCTTGCTTGACCGAAGCTGCTGATACACTTTGCCACTGCTCATTTCGCCACACGGTTGCCGTGGTAGGTCTTAGGCTTTCTAATGCTTTGAGTGCACTGGTGGTTCGTTTTTTTGCGCGCTGCTCAAGGTACTTGCCCAATAACACTAAGCTCAATACTGCGGCACTGCTTTCAAAATAAAGGTGCGGCGTAGCTTGGCTGCTAGAAGCCGCCCACCAAGCATAAAGCGATAGACCATACGCAGCAGTGGTACCAATAGCAACCAACAAATCCATGTTACCCGTTCTCGCTTTTACAGCACCCCAAGCACCACGATAAAAACGCGCACCAAAGTAAAATTGCACAGGAGTTGCTAAGGCCCATTGCAACCAAGGTGGTAACATCCACTGGTATCCCAATACCATTGCCAACATCGGCACCACCATAGGCAGTGTTAACAGTAACGAGGCAGCAGCCGGGAAAGCGTTGTGCTGATAAAAAGCCCTGTTTACTGGAGTAGAATTATTTTCAGTAGGGTCTGGCTGGTTGCCTAGCTGGTAGCCGGCTTGCTTGAGTACCTCGGCCACTTGCTGCTCACTGATATCACTTACTTGAGTGATAAATAACATTTCGGTGGCTAGGTTTACTTGTGCATTTAGTACTTCTGGCAAGGTAATTACCACCGCTTCGATACGATCAACGCACGAACTGCAGCTTAACCCTCGTAGTTGATAACTGACTTGTTGCGTCCTAATTTGGTAGCCGGCATCGGCCATTGCATCTACTACACTTGCCGTGTCCACATCGCCGCACACCATGACCGATTCGAGGGCTAAATTCGCACTGACAGAGTCAACGCCTGCTACCTGCGTTAACGCTGTTTCTATCCGTCCTACGCAAGAGGCACAGGACATCCCCTCCACACTCAAAGTTAACCTACTGGTCATGATTATTATCCTTCGCACTTGCTCTTGATATCACTTTAGTACTTAACAGCATGAAAAAGCTACCTAAAAAGCTAGCCTTCGCCCCTTTCATAAGGAGCGAATAATATACTCTTCGCGTTTGGGTTGTAGTTTTTCAGCACACGAATAAAGGGCTCAAACCAAGCATACAATTAATGGAAATATGTGAATAAATAGGTTAAAGCAGCTATGGCAATAACCCCAACTAGGGTTACTAAACCCAAATATCATTGAGTAAGTACTCAAGGCTAATCCCCACTGCAATGAAAATTACGGATACCTCAATGTATTGTGCCACCATTAATCCAGTCAAGAAATCGGTGCGTTTGCAATATGGGCCATGATTGCAAGCATAGTTTAGTGCTTACCAATCAGTATAAATAGTGCAAAAATCAACTAACCGATTCTTAATATGCCCTGATATTTACCACCGTTCAAAGTTTGAACCATATTTTCTTGAACAGGGCTTTTAACAAGGTAAAAAAACACTAAAAATTTACATACAAGAAACAAAGAACACAATTACTTAAGCAGTTTAAAAATTATCTTGCCTGAAGATCACACCACAAAAAATACAAGCAACTGTTTTATATTGATAAAAAAAATATCACAACCAACATCCATAGAATAAACACACTTTTTGTAAATTTTTTTTGTATTTTTTGTTTATTTTTTACACTTTCGTTCTATGCTATTTGTTACCAACTGCAATTATGCACCATGCTCTCAGTCTGCTTTCACCAATAACAGTAAACAAACTCGGTGAAGCATCTACTACAGTGACTGAGGTGCAAATTAACGTTGGTGGATGCAACTAAATAACACAACATGTAAAGGAAACTAACATGCGAAAACTAAGTGCAATTAGCTTTGCTGTAATGGCGGGCATAGGCGCAACTAACGTAAGTGCTGCCGAAGTTTTAATGGCAAATGATCAAAGTAAAGCAATTAAAGACCAATATATTGTCGTTTTTGATACTCCTGCAGTATTGAACGCAGGAGATGGTAATGCCATTGCAAACTACGCTTCAACTCAAGCTAGAACACTGCAGTCGCAATATAATATAGCAGTTACCAAAGGGTTTAACGGCGTACTTAATGGCGTTGTAATCAAGGCAGATGCGACACAATTAAAGCAGTTAAGTAAGAACTCAAACATCAAATACATTGAGCAAGACCAAGTAGTAACGGTTACGCCACCAATGACAACTGCAGGCGATCAAGCCAGTCCTACCTGGGGCATCGACCGCGTCGATCAGCGTAGTTTACCACTGGACTCAAATTACCATTATGACTTCGATGGCTCAGGTGTCACCGCTTATGTTATTGATACCGGTGTACGTATTACCCACAGTGAGTTTGGTAACCGTGCTAGTCATGGCTATGACTTTGTCGACAACGACAATGATGCCACTGACTGTAATGGTCATGGCACACACGTAGCAGGTACTATCGGTGGCAGCGCCTATGGTGTAGCTAAAAACGTTAACATTGTTGGTGTCAGAGTATTGGGTTGCAATGGCTCTGGTTCATTTTCCGGCGTTATCTCTGGTATAGACTGGGTGAAAAACAACGCTTCAGGCCCATCGGTTGCCAATATGAGCTTAGGTGGTGGTGCTTCACAGTCTGTGGATGATGCTGTAAATAATGCAGTTGCTGCCGGTGTGAGCTTTGTTGTGGCTGCTGGTAATGATAATAGCAATGCCTGTAACTATTCACCTGCGCGTGCAGCCGATGCCATTACGGTAGGCTCAACCACCAGCAGCGACTCTCGCTCAAGCTTCTCTAACTATGGTAGTTGTCTTGATATCTATGCACCAGGCTCAAGCATTACCTCTGCATGGTACAATTCTGACAGTTCAACCAATACCATCAGTGGCACATCGATGGCGGCACCACACGTTGCAGGCGCTGTAGCACTGTACCTTGATGAAGATCCAAGCTTAAGTCCTGCACAAGTTGACGTTCTTTTAGGCAACCGTGCATCGAGCGGTAAAGTGTCGGATGCTAAAAGTGGCTCACCGAACGAGTTACTCTTTACTCTTGCCGACGGCAGCGATCCAGGCCCAGATCCTGATCCAGTAGAGGAGCTAACTAATGGTCAGGGCGTGAGTGCATCAGGCGCTAATGGCGAGCAGTCTTTTTACAAACTTGCCGTTCCTCAAGGCGCGGCGTCACTGAACTTCTCTATTGCCGGCGGAACGGGTGATGCAGACCTGTATGTTAAGCAAGGAAGCCAACCTACGCTAAACAGCTATGACTGTAGACCATTCGTTAGCGGCAATAATGAGTCTTGTGACTTTAGCAACCCTGCAGCAGGAGACTGGTATGTGATGCTCAATGGCTATTCAGCCTACTCAGGCACTACCTTAACAGGCACTTACAGCACCGATCCTGGCGGCTGTGGTAGTAACTGTTTAGAAAATGGTGTACCGGTAGATAACCTAGCTGGTAACACTGGCGATGAGCTGGTTTATACCATTGATGTGCCAGCGAACAGTAATCTGAGTGTGTCTATTTCTGGCGGTTCGGGTGATGCTGATTTATACGTGAGAGCAGGTGCAGAGCCAACCACTTCAACCTATGATTGCCGTCCGTTCCTTAACGGTAATAATGAAAGCTGTAGTTTAAGCGTGAGCCAAAATGCAACTTATTACATCAAGCTACGCGGATATTCTAGCTTCTCAGGTGTTAGCTTGGTAGCAAGTTATTAATCGCACACAATTACAAATAAATCTCATTTAGCTTGGGGTTTGTTGCAAAACACAGTAAAGTGGTGGCCAGTTATTGGCAACCACTTTTTTTATGAGCATTGTCTTAGACCTACACAGTCAGTTACTACGTCAGGACTTTTACAACCACACAGGGGCAGATGAGCAACATACAGAAATACCTTTGGTGGCTACCAGTGTATCTATGGTGCAGCTTAACGGCATTATTTACCATAGAGATCAACAAGGTGCAAAGCAGCTGCCTGATGATTATGGCAGTCTTATTTTACTCAACCAAGGCAGTGGTTGGTGGCTCACGGAACAAACAACGGTCCCCGCATCAAACGCCCAACTGGTTTTTATTGCCGCAGGTAAGCCTCATGTGTTTCACCATCCTAGCCAATATCAAGCGATAAGCTTTAACTTTCCAATTAACTGGTTACAACGTCACACTGGTGTGTGCCTGCAGCACGGTCAAACTCTACCTAGCAATAAGGAGCTAATCTCTCTGTTGTTAAAGGTGATCCACGCCAACAGCCTAGGCAAGACAACTCGTGTTATGCTCGAGCAACAAATAGTGCAGTGTTTAACACCCCAACTGTTGCTCTCTATACAACCAAAACCGTTGTTAGAACTGCAACTTATCATGCAACAACATGGGTGTAATGAGGAATTTACTATTGCCGCCTTAGCCGACTATTCAGGTTGGTCGAAACGCTATATTCATAAGTTATTTGGTAACGCTGAAACAAGCGCCGCTGAATACCTTATTCGCGTTAGGTTAAGCCATGCATACTTTGAATTATTAACAGGCACAGCGTCTTTAAACCAAGTCGCCATCAATGCTGGATTTAAAACCCAAGCACACTTCAGCCGCCGCTTTAAGCAACTGTTTCAACTTTCACCTAAAGAAATATCACGTCGAGTGCACGCTTAGACAAAACTGAATAGATAATAAACCCTATAATGCGAATCAATCGTATTAACTTTAACGGGATGATTATGAAACTGAATGCGCTCTACGCTGCAATAGGCTTGGCACTGTTTGCTCAATCCACGCAAGCGAATGAAAACGATAACTTAGAACATATTGAAGTACAGGGTTCAGATTACCGTAGTACCGGTACTAAGTCTTCACTGCCGCCAATGGCAGCGCCGTTTTCTATTTCTCATATCGACCAAGAAATGCTGCAGCTTCGTCAAGCCGACAGCGTGAATGCAGCACTGCGTTATGTTTCTGGTATTACTCCCGAAAGCCGCAGTACTGTGACCATCTTTGATCAGTACACCATTCGTGGCTTTGAATCGTATCGTAATTACTATGATGGCCTAGAGTTGCAATCCAATGGCTTATGGAATTTATACCCGCAAGTGGACGCCTTCGCCACGCAAAGTGTTGAAGTATTAAAAGGCCCAGCTTCAGTGCTGTATGGCTCTACCCCTCCAGGTGGCATGGTCAATCAAATAGCTAAGCTTGCTAATGGTGAAGAACAAACCCATCTGCGCTTACGAGTGGGTAGCCGTTCATTGCAAGAGCTTGGCATTGATCATGGTGGTAACCTGAGCGACTCCCTAAGCTATCGAGCCATAGCCTTAACGCGCAGCAGCGACGGTCAACAACACACCACCGAGGAAGAGCGAACGCTTTTCGCCCCTTCTGTGCGCTGGCAACCAAGCGCGGCAACGTCCCTTACCGCAAACATTTACTATCAAGACGATCCGAAATCCATTCCTTCAACACCGCTTCACAGCATTGGCACACTCACTGAAGCCAGCTATGGCTACCTAGACGCCGATGCTTTTGCCGGCGATAGTAAGTGGGCTAATTTTGATAAAACAGTATTGATGACCGGCATTAAGCTCGAACACCAATTAAACCAACATATGTCATTTTACAGTAATTGGCGTTATACCGATGCTGAAGGACTGCAGCGCAATACTTACAATCAAAACTTACTGCCAGACAGTGAGTCAGTGCTAGCTCGCTCAGCTTACATGACCGATGAATCGCAACACGGCTATGTGCTTGATAACCAATTTACCAGTCAGTTTAGTCTTGGTGCCAGTGAACATCGTCTTCTGTTTGGCTTTGAATACAAAACTCTCAGCTCAGATGTTCGCTATGGCGACACCTTAGGCACGAATACACCGACCATTGATCTTGCAGCACCTAACTTTGATGCATTCGATATTGCTGCACTGCCACTGGATTTTTATACTGAAGTCCATGATATTGAACAAAGTAACCGTGCTTTATATATCCAAGATGAGATCCAGTTAGCAAACTTAACGGTGCTAGCGGGTCTGCGATACGATAACTTCAACAGTGATGTGACGACTGATAATAATTACGCTGGCACTGAGTACGGTAGCCAATCAGAAATAGACGATAGCCAAGTAAGTGGCCGCATAGCCGCTTTATATCAGTTTAGCTCAGGCTGGCGTCCATACGTAAGTTACAGTGAGTCTTTTGAGCCCGTTGCCGGCCAAGACAGTGAAACACAACAAGCGTTTGAGCCTACCGAAGCACAGCAGTGGGAGCTGGGGGTGAAATATCAATCCAACGACACTCGCCTTACGGTGGCGCTGTTCGATCTCACCAAAAAGAATGAGATCATTAACTCGGCAGACTTTATTAGCAAAACCCAAGCAGGCGAAATTCAGTCCAAAGGGATTGAACTTGAAGCCGCTCATACACTCAATAGCCAAGTTGAAGTACTGTTTAACGCCACGCACCTTGATCAAGAGGTGACAAAGCAAAAGCTTGATCCTGCCTTAGTGGGTAAACGCTTAGTGTGGGTGGCAGACAACACCGCTTCATTTTGGCTCAGCTACTTACCTGAACAGCTTGATGCCTTACAGCTAAGTTTTGGAGCCCGTTATGTTGGTGAAAGTTATGTTGGCAAATACAACAGCGATATTGTGCCTTCCTACACCCTGCTTGATGTTGCGGTTGATTACCAACTAAACGCCAACGCTAACATCACCTTTAGTGTCAGTAACGTCACCGATAAGCGCTATGTCGGTGCTTGTTATGATGCCAGTAACTGCTGGATGGGTGCTGAGCGTAAAGCAGACCTGGGTTTGCAATACCGCTTTTAATCTCTCATACCAATTCGCTTAATTAAGTGGTCTATTTGAGGCAAGAAAATTCTATCGATAACAAGGCGAAAATTTTGCTATTTAGTTGTTCTAAATGAGAAATTTTTAACGCAGTTAGCGTCGAATTTGCTCCCTTAAATTGATCAAGTATTAATGCGGATTGGTATCACTTTCAGGTGGCAAACCTGCCACCTCATTTTGCATATTGAGGCTGCCAGCCATGGCGCCTCTTTTGTACTTTAGGGGAAGTCATGCGTAAAACAATTTTTAAATGGCACAGTGTCATGGCGCTCATCGCCTTGTTACCGCTGGCGATTATGTCAGTCACCGGAAGCATGCTGGTGTTCAAGTTTGAAATCGACAGCCTATTGATGCCCGAGCAAGCAACGTTAAGCTACCAAACTTTACCCGAGCGGAAGCCGATGACCACCTTAGTCGATTATGTTGCTACCTCCCACCCAAATTATGAGATCGGCAGCTGGGAAATCTTCGATGATGGCTACGAAGCCGATCGAGTCTATTTGCTAAAGCATGGCACCGATACGTGGTACAAAACTTACTTGGACCCATACGCAGGCAAGATGCTCAGCGAACCTGTTGGTATTCATTCTGATTTTACTGACTTTATACTGCACTTACACTACACCCTGTTACTCGATGATATCAGTGACACCTTTCCACATTTAGGCTTAGTGATTGGCTTAGTTGTGGCTATTTTATTTACCCTTTTAGGCATCTCAGGGCTTATCATTTATCGTCGTTTTTGGCGTCGACTTTTTAGCTTCAGACGCGCCGCGCCAAGGCTGATAGTAATGAGTGAACTGCATAAGTTGGTGGGAGTTTGGAGCTCACCAGTATTGCTCGCACTGGGGATCACCGGGGTCTACTTCAATGCGGTTGAGTATTATCATGAAGCCTTCGAGCACCACGAGGAGGAACATCATATTGTTCGCACAGCGATGTTCAATCATCAACTGAATTTTGATGCCATGATGACGCAAAGCCATGAGGCAATTACTGGCTTTAAACCTACCTATTGGTTATTCCCGTTTGAGCCAGAGCAAAGCAATATCACCATTTTTGGTAGTGTTGATGACGCCAACCCCTTTATCAGTAACTATGCAGCCACGGTGAGCTTTGATGCCCAAACTGGCGCTCACACCTACAGTTATGATATCCGCGAAGCGTCAACACTCGATAGAGTGATAGACAGCTTTAGAAAGCTGCACTTCGGTCATTTTGCCGGGCTTACCAGTAAAGTAATTTGGTGCATTATGGGCCTAGCTCCAGTGCTACTGGGCTTAACTGGGCTTTATATGTGGTGGCAACGACGCCGTAAAAAACGCCGCAGTAGAGCCAATCGCAGCCAAAGAGTTCAGGCTTATACATAGCGATTCCGATTACTAGTTGCACATTGACCACCCAACTCGTTATCCTCAACAGTGAGACACTTGGTCAAAAGGACAGCAAATGAAACAACTTGGATTAATTGGGGGCATGAGCTGGGAGTCAACACAGTGTTACTACCAGCTGTTAAATCAAACGGTTAAAAATGAGCTTGGCGGTCTACACAGCGCCAAGCTCTGTTTGTACAGCGTTGACTTTGCCGAGATAGCCAAGCTTCAAGCCGAAGGTGACTGGCAAGCAATGACGGTGATACTCACTGAAGCAGCAAACGCCTTAAAACGTGCCGGCGCCGAAGCATTAGTTATCTGTACTAATACCATGCACAAAATCGCCCCTGCTATTAGCGCTAACACCGGGTTGCCGATCCTTCATATTGCCGATGCCACCGCCCAGCAACTAAAGCGCGATGGAGTGGACCAAGTGGCATTGTTGGGTACTCAATTTACCATGCAACAGGATTTTTATAAGGCACGGCTGAAAAATCTGCACGGTATTGAGGTGATCACACCTTACGCCAACCAGCAAAAACACATTCATGAGATCATTTATCAAGAGCTTTGCCAAGGTGAAATGAAAGCCAGCTCCAGAGACATCTATCTGAATATAATCGACGACCTGACTCATCGAGGGGCTAAGGGGATTATTTTAGGCTGCACAGAAATTGGCTTGCTAGTACAACCACAGCACACCACTGCGCCATTGTATGATACGGCAGCACTTCATGCCAAAGCGGCAGTAAAATGGGCATTAGGTGATACTTCTGGTTTTATTTTTAACTAAAGGCTAGAGCCCGCTCTGTTTGTAGATTAACAAGGAGAAAGGGCTGTGCTCTTTCACCTCTAATTGCTAAAACTGATAGCCGAAATGTATGCCAAATAGGGCTTTGGTCTTAATTTCATCTCGTCTTCCAAATAAACCGGCATCATCTTCCCTTCTAACCCCCGCACTTGCTCCCCAAGTCCAACTTGGGCTATCAACCCCCTGCGTATAGTAATTATAAGTTAATGCCGCAAAGCCATCTTCACTAGTAAGTACTTCGGAGCCAGCTGTTACACCTACTAAGTGCTTTTTATCAGTACTTAGTGCATATTGATAGCCTACAGCCCCACCCACAACGCCTAGCGAAGCAAAGGTGACATGGTTTTCAGAAACATGAGCATACTTCACGCCCACCATTCCGCCATACTGATACCCCGACCCTACACTGATATCCGCATAACTTGTATTTGCCGCCAACAAGGTCATTACAATTGCCAATAATTTAATATGCTTATGCAAAATTGATCCCTTAAAAACTCATCAACAGAATAGGAACAAACATACTAAGTTAACCTTAAATTCATTGCTAGATTTAAACTTCGTTATTTTTGATAAACTAAAGTTCCATATATAGCCACATTGAAGTATTGAGAAATTGTTGCCGATGTCCTAGGATAAATTGAACTAATTTATTAATGAACAAAGGATTTCCATGCTACAACAGTATGATGAATATAAAGTGATCCATGTGGTCGAAGGTGGCTGTGGTACGTTGTTGCTGGGTTCCAGTGGCTTGCCGCTAAAAAAGCTTGAAGCAACGCTCAATATGGAAGCCCAAGACGGATGGCAGCTGGTATTTCAAGTGATCGAAAACAAACGTTTTTGGCTATTTTGGAATCGCGAAGCGGTGATCTTAACTCTAGGACGCAAGCGTGGTTAAAACCTGGGTACTTAAGGCAATTCGCCGCTACCAGCGCCGTGGTGGCGCTGCAGCTCACTTTAATTTAAGCTGTAATTTTACTCCTTCATGTTCAGAATACACCTTTCAGGCGATAGCCAAGTATGGCCTGTTTAAAGGAGTTAAACTTAGCTTTGAACGTATTAAACGCTGTAATGATCCTGACTGCATTACGATAAAATCGGATCCTCTGCCTTAGGAGTGGATATGGATGAGCACACCTTAAGCCAGCAAGAAGAAGCAATTCGCGAAGAAGTGGCGCGGCTGTCACCAACCCTACGTAAACAATATTACCAGCTGGAAACTGAGTTACTCAAAGATCCAGATACCTACGCGGTGCTGAACTATTTTTTTGCCGCAGGACTGCATCACTTTTACTTAGGTAAAACCATGCGGGGGATGTTCAATTTGCTGTTGATGTTGGTTGGTTTGGCGTTACTGCCTTTTTATGGCTGGGTATTAATCGTATTAGTATTGTTAATTGAATTACCTCAACTCTTTCAAAGCCAAGCCATTGTTAGGCAACACAATATTGATGCCATGCGCCAAGTGTTAAGGGAAATGAATACACGGCAGAGCGAAAAGCATCAGCGGCTTTAGCTCGTTGCGAAATGAAATAGAGCAAGCCCTTAAGCTTGCTCTTTACGCTCTATTTAACGTGCTAAAGCAAGAATTTCTTTTACTTTTGCCAAGTCGATGTCGCCATGCTCACCTAAGGCCGTTAAGCCATTCTTTTCAAGGTTTGCCACCACTTCAACAATGGCTTGCTCACCGAGGTCATAATCCGCTAAACGAGTTTTCACTGCCATGGACTCAAAGAAGTCCTGTACTGCTTTAATCGTTTTATCGATTTGCTCGGCTTGATCAGCCAGGCTTAAGTCAAATACGCGCTCACCAAGCTGGACGATTTTCTTAGCTTTTTGCTCTTTTTGCACATACATCAGCGCGGGCAAAACAATGGCGAGCGTTTGCGCGTGGTCAAGGTTATACAAAGCAGTGAGCTCATGACCAATCATATGCGTAGACCAATCTTGTGGTACGCCTTTACCAATTAAGCCATTAAGAGCCATCGTGGCTGACCACATGACATTGGCTCGCACATCGTAGTTTTCTGGCTCGGCTAACGCTTTTGGCCCTTCTACGATCAAGGTTTGCAAGATACCCTCGGCAAATCTATCTTGTAGGGGCGCATTCACGGGATAGGTTAAGTACTGTTCAATCACATGAACAAACGCATCAACCACCCCATTACTAATTTGTTTTTCTGGTAATGAGTATGTGTATTCAGGGTCGAGGACTGCAAACTGTGGCTGTACCGTCTCGCTAGAAAAGGCGCGCTTTTGCGCTGTTTCTTTCTTGGTGACTACTGAGTTACCGTTACTTTCAGAGCCTGTCGCAGGAAGCGTTAACACCGCACCAATTGGCAGAGGATCGCTGAACTCAGCCTCGTTGACCAAAATATCCCAAGGTTCGCCGGCAAAGTTATAGGCAGACGCAACAAACTTGGCGCCATCAATAACGCTGCCACCGCCCACTGCTAAAATAAAGTTCACGCCATTGTCTTTAGCACTTGTGACAGCTTGCATCAGTGTTTCGTAGGTTGGATTTGGTTCAACTCCGCCAAATTCAATCACTTCTACGTCCGCCAATGCCGTCATCGCTTGGTCGTAAACGCCGTTCTTTTTAATAGAACCACCACCGTAAAGTAATAGCACTTTTGCGTTTTGCGGTAAGCGTGATGAGATCTCGCTGATTTGACCCTTACCAAATAAAATTTCGGTTTGGTTTTTAAATGTAAAATTGAGCATCTGCTTTCCTTTTTCGGTTCGGTCGATAGGGATTTAATTTAATGGCTTAGTATGCACTGTAGCCGCTGCAAACTAAGTAACTGCAGCGCATACTAAGTGATTTGCTCGTATAAGAGAATTCGGATAAATTAGGTGGAGCAATCAGAATATTTATGGCTTAAGCTTGTTATGTCGCATCTCACTCAACTCAAAACTTTTGTTGAAGTCTATCGTAGTAAAAATATCACCAAAGCAGCCGCCAACCTTGGCATGTCGCAACCCGCCGTAACCTCTCATATTCAGACCATGGAGAGTGTGGTGGGCAAACCCTTATTTGAGCGCCAAGCACGAGGAGTAAAGCCCACAGCCACAGCGCACGATTTGGCATTACAGGTGTCGAGCCATATCGATATTTTAGAACAAAAGGTTGCTTCTATTCGTGCTCGCTCCAATGCCGTATTCGGCACACTGAATATTGCTGGCCCCGCCGAATACTTAAGCCTAGTGTCGGGTCCACAGATCGCCAACTTATTGCAAGCAGGCAACATTAATGTTGTCCTGCATGTGGGTAATAAAGTCGATATTTATCAAGCATTACATACTGATACCGCAGATATTGCGATTGCGGCTTCAGCACCAGATCCTGCTCTTTTTGACTACCTAGTGTTAGACAAAGAGCAGCTATGGTTGGTAATGAACCGTTTAGAAGGGAGAGAAATACAAGATGTAGAGATCACCGCAGAGCTACTCTCCAGCTACAATGTGGTCACTTATGACCAAGAGCTACCACTGGTAAGGCAATACTTTGAGCGAGTATTTAATAGCCATTGCCGTTCCAATGTCGTCGCTATTTGCCCCGATATTCGCGCTATTGCCAGCGTCATTCGTGCTGGTGTTGGCTACTCCGTATTACCCGACTACCTTTGCCGTGACTTAATAAAAACCGGTGAGCTAGTGCAACTAGGGCCAGCCGGGCCTGAGAATAATATTTATTTGGTATGGAAAAAAGGCGCGCTTAGACACCCTCGCATCGCCTTTGCCAAAGATATACTCTCCGCCTTTGCTAACCTTAACTATTTGGCGAGTTAGGTATTCAGAAATACGTAGCCTAGCACAACTTTAACTACCTAATTTGCATTGGTGTTATTGGGTAAATTTGGGAGAGGGTCCCACAGCAGGAGAGGCAGTTATAGCCTGCAAAAATGCTGCTAAGGCATCCAATTCTTTTTTACTTAAGTTTAGAGGGTGCAGTAATTTAGACGTTTCTGGAGATAAAGGATCCTCTTCCTTTTTAGTAAATTTTGCACCACCAGCATTATAAAAATTAAGTAAACCTTCCATATCTGCAAATACACCATTATGCATCCAAGGCTTTGTATTCATTACTCCTCGAAGGCTTGGCGTTTTAAATTTACCAACATCAGACGGGTCTTGGGTAAACAGATAGCGCCCTAAATCTTGTAACTTTCTTTGGTAGTATGTCAGGCCGAGACTATGAAACTGATTATCAGAGAATGTTGGCCCATGATGACAATTCATGCATCGTGCTTTGGTACGAAAAAGGTGCATTCCCCATATTGCCTGATCCGACATGGCGTTACTGTAAATTGCCCTGAGCTTCTCAGTTTTTTGCTTGCCAGCCATTAAAAACATATCAAAATCACTGCGTCTCGACACGATTGTGCGCTGAAAGGTGGCCAGTGCTTGCCCAACTCGCAGTGCCGTAATGGCGTTATCACCAAATGCTGCGGAAAATGCAGTTTTATACTCAGGCTTTTGCTTTAACCTGCTCACCATATCTGTGAGTGATAAATTCATCTCAATCGGATCCTGAATAGGGAGTAATGCCTGCTGCTCAAGCGTTTTGGCCCGGCCATCCCAAAAAAACGATGTGCTAAATGCGACATTTTCAATCGACGGCGCATTTCTTTTACCACGCTGGCGATTATGACCAAAGGATGTTTTTTTGCCATCCGCCCAGCCAAGCTCTGGTTCATGACAGCTGGCACAAGCAATCTGCTTAGAGTGAGACAATAAAGGGTCGTGAAACAGTTTCTCACCTAAAAACAGCTTTGCAACATTAAAAGGATTTTGCTTTGGAAATGAGACATCAGGTAACAGACCAATCTCTTCAGCAACAACCCCTTCATCCACATGTGCTTTCGGCCAAAATTCACTCGATTGACTATAAATTTCTCGTAACTCGAGATCACCATTGGCCGCAGCTTGCAAGGCAAGCAAGCTGCACCATATCATAAAGCAAATCCGCCATGGGAAAGATGTATAGCTTTGATTACTTAACACTCACCAACCTATTTAATGATAAATGTTTCAGTTGTCGCATCTGCAGCCTCAATTTTTAATGCCTCTTGGTACTGCTGTTGATTATCAATATCCCAACATGCTGAAGCATTTTGTTGTTTGGCATGACTTATTTTGTCGTGGAAATAACTGCTTACCTCAAGTACGGCATTGTCGTTAATATCTTTATCTGCGTGGTAACACAATTGCCCAAGAGTCGCAGCGGTGAGTAATAATATGTTCATCATTTACCTCTAATAGTCATAACTAATCCCTAACCAGAACCGACGCCCCAGTTCAAGCCCGGTGGTAAAGGGGCTCACTTGATAAGTACGTTTATTTAATAAATTCTCCCCGTCAAAGCTCAAAGTAAGCTGGCTATTGTTGGGTAACTGCCAAAGATAGCTAATACTGCCACTTAAGAGCCAAAAGCTTGGCCGCTCAGCTTTACGATAAACAGGGTATTCTCTTCGTGTTGATACACAACCGTCACAAATGCTAATTGCTTCTTTAATTGACTCTGTTTGACTGGTGGGATAAATGGCATCCTGACGACCGTTATATCGTGCATAAGCAGAAAGTCGCCAATTGCCGAAATGACCAGCCCAACTTAAGTTCGCAACGATAGGGCGATTAGCATCTTGCCGCTCGAGGTTGATATCGTGGCGGGTCACCAGATTGTACTTAGTTTTCAGCTTGCCTTTATTGTTAAAATACTCACTGCGTAAAAATACTAGCTCATCGTCGTTATAGCTATAATTCAATGTTGATGCTACTTGATTATTACTTTCAATGGTCGTGGCACCATCAAAACTTTTGCGGTTGGTTTTATTACTTGATTTGGAAATATTAAACTCGATATGTTGATTACTAAATTGTGCCATCCACGACAATGACCAACGCTGATAATCACTCCGACCGTCATTACCTGCATAAAGGACCGCTTCTCCCAATTCATTGTACCCTTTAATGCGATTAATCCCTTGTTTGTTCGCCCTTTCTACCCACTTAAGCTCAACCACGCCAGCAAATAAAGGCTGACGATATGCAGCAACTAATTCGTCACTGAATGGAGTTTGAGTATTGCGGTATTGGTATTTGTATCCTGTTTGCAATAACGCAGCCTGCCATTGTTGTGGACGGTTTTGATATGTAGCTCGCACCTCATTCTGCACAGGTTGCATAGCTTGGTTCAGTTTATAGTTTGCTATGTCAGCTTGATAATAACGGTTTGCTCCTAGGACTACTTGGTAACTATCAATAAGTTCATAACTTAATCGCAAGCGGGGGGCAAAATTGTGATTTCTAAAAAAGTCATTGTAGTCATACCGCAATCCAGCTGTGACCAGTAAGTCATTAAATGTTACCGAGTCCTCCACGTAGGCGGATAAATAGGCAATATCTGCTGTGGCTCTGGCTTTAGGGGATACTTGCCGGGTTTGAAAAAATTGCCCTGTTGTCTTGATGTTGTTTTGATACAACAAAAAATCATCGGGATTATTTAAATTTAATGGCCTCCCCAATTCCGACTCTAACTCAGCCAGTGGTCGTTTGAACTGGGTTTCAACACAATCATTTTTGTAGCCATTGCAATTGATACTAGGTGAGATAACCGCACCATTATAAATGATGGAATCTTCTAGGCGGTCAAACACCGATTGCTGATATTCCAGTTGATAGCCCAGAGCAAGGGCATGCTCTCCAAACCCACCCCAACGAAAATCGCTCTCAAAGTCCTGTTTAAAACTATAGCTATCTTGGCGCTTTTTAATATCGCCATAACCGCCTGCTAGACTGTTATTTGAACCATCGTAGCTGCCCCACGCTTTACCCGGTAAATTTGCCCAAACATACCAAGCTTCAGCGGTATTTTTACTATTTTGGCTTTGCCGCCAACTAAACTGAGTATCAACTTGACCCCATTGTCGCAATGCACGCCACTTAGTCATAAAAGATTGTCCGCCACCTTTTACGTCAAAGTCACTGTTTATTGCATTGACATTAAAGTAATTGCCAGTATACGGAGCATATAAATAACGAACTTGTAATTCGTCATTTTCCGTGAGGTTATAATGATACTTCAGCAGGCCATTGTAGTTAGACTGCTTTTGCAATCTAAGCTCACCTAGTTGGTTAAGCGACTCTTTAGAGTTAAGAACTTGTATTTGCGCAACAATACCGCTTTTATTATTGATTGGTGTCGACAGATAAGCGTTGAAATCTTTTTTCTCAAAAGTGGCTCTATCAAGTACATCATCACCGCTAAAATCGGGGGCATAGAATTGATGATAGTCAACATAGTCGCTTGCGGTTTGACGGTAACTAAAACCAAACCGCGGTTTATTATCCGCGTTTTGCGTCGTTGCCAGCACCAAACCACCAGAAAATTGACCATACTTAGCGGGGATATTGCTATCGTAAACTTCAACTTGATCCAGAATTTTTAGATTAACAAAGGCCTCTTGACTATGACCGGAAACATTTTGGGCTAAATTACGATCTATATTACCACTGCCTATGTTTAGCTTTGAATTATTGCTAACGCCATCAATCTGATAACCCGACTGATAACCTTTCGCTCCTGATATCGATACCTCACTAGGCTTAATATTCGTAACCTGGTTCGCTGCATAGGCTGCTTCACCGAACTGTACTCCTGGTAAGATCCCCAGAACTTCGTTCAAGTTACCATTACCGAATAAGTACTCGTTTAGCATTTGCTTATCAAGCGTATAAACGCCATCTGTAGAATACGATATAGGGGTAAGTTTGCGGCCAACAACTTCAATGTGTTCAACCTGCTGTTTGCAGTTTTGCTTATCATCAGGGCACTCGAACTCAGATAATTGCTTTGCTTGATTGGCCTCCGGCTGTAATGACTTGTCATTATGATTTTTTGGCTTAGCATGCTCTGCCTCCTGAGCCACAGATGGAAGCAGGGTCAGCATTAAGCTGACCGCCAATATTGTTCGAAGATAACTCATACTATTGTTTTGATTTATCTAATGGGAAGGCATCTTCTGCATCGTTCACACCGTCGTTATCGCTGTCTTCGTCAAGCTCCAGACCCGACTGCAATATTGACTCTGGTGTTGCCGAGTCGATGAAGAAGTTAGGACGACCATCACCGTCAGTATCAACCGAGGCGATAGCAGTGTGTTTGAAATCATCTTTAATGCTCATGCCGGTGGCAACCTGAGTAATAATAGATTCCTTTTCTACAACTCCCAGAGCAGCATCATTACTCAAAGCTAACGCCTCATCAAATGCATTTAAGCGAATATACTGGTTTGCATATTGAGGTAAAAAAGTGAGTTTTTGCTGATTACCAGCTTGCGATAATGTTGATAAGCGACTTTCAATTACCGTCATCCACGCCTTAACAGCGGCATCTCGAATGCTAGCATAGCCCTCAATCAAGCCCGCTTGCTGCTCAATCACGGCTAAGTAATTACTATAATCACTCGATGATGAGCTAGCACTGAAAAAGTCAGCCGTTTGTTTGCCTAACTCCTCCATTACGACATTCGTCTCATAATGTGCTAACTCAGTAATAGCGCGATCATAATAGCTTTGCGCTTGGCTGAATAAGCCGCCTTTAGCCAATGCAACCCCCACACCTTGTAGCCTTGAAATGAGCTCTATATGATCATTTGTATCGATTTTTGCAACATTAGCTTCAATTATTGCCAACGAACCTGCAATGCTATCAGATATATCCAACCACTTAGCATATGGGAAATATCGAGCATTTGCTTTCACAGCATCTTCAATCTCAACATCGCTGCCATCAATGCCATCTGAATAATGCTGGCTTGCGATATTAATACAAGTTTCTACCGCAGACTGCGCTTGCGTTTTGTAGCTTTGCTCAGCAGTAATTGAATAAATATCGCTAAGTAGATCAATTACCATTTCGCATCCCGTTTGACCCGTTACAAAAGCTTCACTGGATATATTTTGTGAGATGTAGTCATCTGTTGAAAGAACAGACATGGCCTCAGCCAAGAACTGAGCGGCGGCATCGTAATGACCTTGGTTAATTAGGTATAATGCGCCACCTGGACGAGAACTATTAAAGGCAACCAAATTCGTGAAGTGATTTCTTAATTTCTCTGGATCTTTTTCAGCAATCACTAGCTCTAATGCCGCGGACTTATCTTCCATACTGCGAACTTTCGCCATTAAACGCGCATCAGCGGCATCTTCTTCAGCCAGACCAGCCCAAAAGCTGTCTTCAGGGAAACCAGTTAAGAAAGCGTCTAAGGTTGCATCAGGGTATAGCACCACAAACTCATCTAATACACCGTATAATCCAAATTGATACTCCACTTTAGTCACTTGATAGTATTGATCTCGAGTACGTGGATAGTTTTCATCCACGCCAATTACACCATATAACGCAAATACGTCATGTAAGGCTTCCTTGGCGTTATTGTAATCATTGAGCTCTAAAAATGCGTGAATTACATCGCTCAGAGCAACTTGACGAGTGCTAAAGTAAGGCTTGCCTTCGTTACCGTTACGGTCATTGCTGACATACCTATGACTGATCATGTTCGCGTAACGATACAATCTTGCGGCCATCGAATGAGCTAAGTCATAGTCTGCCTGTGAGCGTGTTGCTTGCCATTTATCAACCGCATCATCAACCAAGTTTCTAAAACCAAAAAAGGTACGTAAAGCAGCTGTGGTAGGGTTGTCATCTAAAGCGGTTACAAACAAGTTATCTAAAATACTTAATGCTTCACTTGCTTGCTTAGTAAAGCCCACTTGATTATAGGCAATAGATAAGTCGGTAAAAAAACTGGCATCTTTAGCATCAAATGCATTTATACCTTTTGATGCGACATATGCACTATAAAGTGCTTTAGCCTCTGAGCGGTAATGGTTTGCTTGGTCAATCAAATCCAATCGGTTATAAACAAAACTAACCTGCAAAAGTGCTCGAGCACGAGCCTCATCTCTAACAATTTGCTCTTCGCTTAACAGACGCGCCACTTGCTCAGTTAGGCCTGCTTCCGCATAGCCCTTTGCTAAATCAGCAAATATCAAACCTTGATTGATATCGTTATCTAACGCGCCAATAAGCTCCTCAGCTTGTTTTAAATGCGACTCTTCGCTGGCGTAATAATAATATGCTCGGTCAGTATTACTCGCTAGACTCATTTTCACTGACAAAAGCTTCTCTAACCTACCGCCATTACCATCATCTATTACTACACTAAAGCTATCATTTACGTCGATTAAGCCTGTTGGAGTGTAAGTTAATTCACCAGAATTACTGTCGAGAGTTAAGTCACCATTTTTTGTTGTTTCACTGATTGTATAGTTTAAGGTATCGTCATCAATATCTGTTGCTTGAATACGGCCTTGTTTAACTTCACCACCGGTAACAAAAACCTCACTTGCGATAAGCTCTGGAAGGTCATTAACTGAGTTAACCGTAACGTTCACAGTTGTTTTTACTGCCGTTTCGCCATCGCTCACCTGCACTTCAAAGCTATCATTTCCATTAAAGTTTGGATCCGGTGTAAAAGTAAGCTCTCCGCTCGATTCACCTATATTAACTGTGCCATTTCTCGGTGCATTGGCTAAACTGTAGGCTAACTGATCGTTATTATCATCATCCGATGCTTTTACCGTTAGGCTCCCGGCTATGTCTTCATCTGTGCTTAACTGATAACTTGTTGAATCAAATACCGGCGATGAATTGCCTTGAGAACTACCACCACAACCAGCCAGCGTGGCTGCAATAACTAATGCTAATAACCTTTGTTTATTCATAACTACCTCTCCGACTTTTGTGGGAGGGGATAATAATAACAACAATTATCATTTGCAATTACTTTTAGATAAGTTGCGACCAATGTCTCTCTATTTACAATTAGAAATGCTTCAGAAACAGGGCAACGCTTGCTTAAAGAATAGCTATGGCTGAGGATAAGCTGATAACAGCGAGGAATACAAGATGTGGAGATCACCGCAGAGCGACTCTCCAGCTACAATGTGGTCACTTATGACCAAGAGCTACCACTGATAAGGCAATACTTTGAGCGAGTATTTAATAGCCATTGCCGTTCCAATGTCGTCGCTATTTGCCCGGATATTCGTGCTATTGCCAGCGTCATTTGTGCTGGTGTTGGCTACTCCGTGTAGCCCGACTACCTTTGCCGAGATGTAATAAAAACCGGTGAACTAGTGCAGTTAGGGCCAGCTGGGCCTGAGAATAATATTTATTCGGTATGGAAAAAAGGCGCGCTTAGGCACCCTCGCATCGCCTTTGCCAAAGATATACTCTCCGCCTTTGCTAACCTTAACTATTTGGCGAGTTAGATCAAAGTAAAGACTAAAGCTCTATGTATCAATGCTTTGTCAAAGCGCGTTTTGTGGCCTGTAAAGGTATAAAATCGCAGAATCTAGTAACATTCTGCGATTTTGTTTTAGCTGTATTAACTTTGTAGTTGATGGCTTTTAGTTCTTACTATTAAACCGACGTACAGCATCATTACACATAGCAACATAGGCACAGCTTTTAGATACTCAAAATAGTCAAAAAAGAAAGTGAGTTCCCAAAATGCTTTGGCAAGCTCTTCCTTTATTCCAAACACTTCGAGGTTTCTTATCAGGGTTTCAGCTAACGCACAAAAGTCAATAAAGACCATTAGTAATACAAGAAACAGTAAAGGGCCTTCTGCATGATTCTTCTCAAAAACAGGTGCTGACTTTCCTCGAGTAATAAGTACTGAAACTGTCATTCTGGACCTTAGCAGCAATAAGAGACTCAAACTTACGATTAACTGCGTACCGAATAAATAAATATTTTCTTCAAAGTAACTATCTGTTGCAGGCAAAACCATATATTTCAGAACGATAACCAAACATGTTTCAGCAACAAAAATAGAAGCAAATATCAAGGTTAGAAGCTGGCTATTGACATCTTTTTTAGACAAAAAAAGTAACAAAATAAGACTTGATAGAACTATAACCTGAATTATTGTAGCTTGTGTAACCGTAGCAAGTAGCATAGCTATAATAATTGTAAAAAGAGCAAATTTAAATAAGCTATTCATACTGGTTACCTAACTATTCATTAACGGAGGAGTAGAATTTTCCTCTTTTTCTTTTTCTTTTTCTTTGGTACCACCGCCCTTGAAAGCACCGGACCCAAATACTGATTTACACAACGAACGACTAAGGGCGATTTTTACTGGTTTCTTCTGAGTAGTCTTCATTGTTAATTTCCTCGCTTTTATTTTCGTAAAGACTTGATAACTTTTCTGTATCATCCAAGATATCTGATAACTTTACTTTACATAGTTCTGCAAAGCGAAGCAATGTCCCTAACTTAAATGAACTCACTCCACTTAAATAATCATCAAGTGTTGTTGCTCCAACTCCTAAGCGGCGACTCACTTCCTTCTTGGTAATACCTTTCCTTCGCTTAAGCCCACGTATTAGCTTACCGATACGTTGACTCACCTCATACTCTTCTGGCGTCTGCATCGCTCCACCGTTCTAGTAGTCTACTATCTAAATTTTATTTTAACGTAAATATTACATTTAGTTTAAATTATAAGCAACACTTTGAAATACATTTGTACCTAAAAATATTTTACCTAACCGATCACTCAAAAGTCTTTCTTTACAAAAAAGTACAAACGTACTATTTTAATAAAAGTACAAGTGTTCTTTTTTATATCGAGGTTAAGGATGAAGTTCAGCTACTTTACTAGTAAACAGGGGAGCCTACTCACCCGCATAAGTCGCGGTGCCACAGCGGGGTTATGCACTGTAGCGCCTTGGGTAACAGCTCGGCTGGGTCAGGTGTTGCTAATGAGTCCACATGGTAAGCGCGATTATCAATTCAGCAATAAAAAGCCCAATAACGAGATTAATATTCTTACTTCCCTTGGACGAGTGCATGCCAATGTTTTTGGCTTGGGAAGCAAAACGGTCATTTTAAGCCATGGTTGGGCCGATAACAGCAGTTGTTTTGACCACTTAATTCCTGAGTTAGTGGCTTCTGGCTACTGTGTGGTTGCGTTAGACCACGTTGGCCATGGCCGCTCTTGTGGCAAACAGGCTCATTTGCTGGCCTTTATAGAAGCACTCGATACCTTAATTGAAAAACTAGAGTCTGAACGCTACGATATTAGCGCTTTAATTGGTCATTCAATGGGGGCCGTGGCAATGATGAATCTTCCAGACTATCGGTTGGCGCAACGTACTGTTATTAACATTGCCACCCCGGTACAGTTTTTTGAATTGATGTTTGAACGTGTTACTCGCGCCGGTATTTCCGACAAAATGCTGCATCAGGTATTGCACCGTATTACCGCTCAACATGGTACACACTGGCACTTAATCCGCGATCGCTTTCATCAGACTTGTCAGCAGTTTGCTCCGCTTTTTATTCACGACACCGATGACCGCTTTGCTCCTTTTGAGCACTTACAGCCTTTGGTAAATCACGCGCCAGAACGGCTGATCCAGACCTCAGGTCTTGGCCATCGTCGTATTTTAGGCGATACTGGGGTGATTAAAGATATTACAGCAAGATTAACCGCTTAACGATGAATAAAGGTGAGAGAACTCGACAAGCTATTTTAGAGCAAGGCATGCGCTTTAGTAGTCAATATGGCTTAATCGAAGTGACCATTGGCTCTATGGCCAAGCTCTGTGGCTTGTCGCGAACAGGCTTAATTTCACACTTTGACAATAAAGAAGACATGCAGCTGGCCATTTTAGACTATTGTGAAGCCCAGTTTATGGAGCATGTGGTAGCGCCATCTCGTCATGCCGACCCATTAATACAACTTAAGCAACTGTTTTCTATTTGGGCTGATTGGACCCGAGAGTTATTTAATCAACCGCACTTAACCTGTCCATTTATTAAAGCCTTAGTTGAATTTAACGGCCATGTCGACAGCCCCATTTATGCCAAAGTGACTGAACAACATAACCGCCTATTTAGCTACATTAAACACAAAATAGAGGCAGGTGTCGCTTCTGGTGCCTTTCACAACGAGCTCGACTCACAGTGTGCGGCTTATGAGATTTATAATTTGTATTTAGGCCATGCCATTGCTAAAAATACCGTGTTAACCGAGCATGCCAGTGAGTTGTTTAAACGCAATATCGAGCACTTATTATTAAGCTTTCAACACCCTATCAGCAAAGGTAACACACCATTATGATTGAAATTATTACCACGCCCAATGCAGACATTGTTACTAAGCTTACCGATTTGTATATTGAGACTTTTTCCGCCCCACCCAGAAATGAAAACATTGATCGTGATGAGATGGTGTCGCTCATGGAAAAAGAGATAACAGAAGGCCAGGTACGAGTTGTTTTTGATGCCGAGGGCAAATTAATTGGCAGCTTGTCACTGGTTCCGATAGCCCACTTTAAAGACAGAGAGCGCTTTGCTCTTAACCAAGGCTTATACATCTCTAACTTTATGGTTGACCCAACTATAAGGGGAAAAGGGATTGGTAAGCAGTTACTTACAGACACGCTAAGTGCTGTCAAGGAGCCAATACACACGCGCTGCCGCGTAGATGCCTTAGCCGTCAACCACTTATTCAGCAGTCATGGCTTTACGCTGGTTGCTAATTACACCACCACCATGAATGGCTCGGTTGCTGAGCGAAATATCTATACCTTTAATCAAGCTTAGTGGTGCATTCAAACATGCTATAAATGCAACTTCATTTCCAGAAGGCAGGGCGTAAACCCTGCTTTTTCATAAGCCCGAATCGCGGCTTCATTAGCGCTGTATACATCCAGATAAAAGTCATTGATATTTTGTCCTTTGCACCACTCGATAAGATGCTCCATGACTTGCTGATTCAATCCCTGTCCGCGGTATTCTGGCAGTACCAACATAAAGCCCAAATAGCCATGGTGTTCATGGACTAGTTGTGCTTTAGATGGGCGAATTTGCGCGTATCCGGTTGCCACTATCTGGTTGTCTTTTTCACCCACGATTAAGTGGGTATTAGTATCGCTGAGCATGGCGTCCAGATCATAATAAATGGCATCAACGGTTTTAATGGCCTCATTAAATGGCCTTTCTGCTGCAACTACTTGTTGCTCAAGTGCTCTAAGTGTATCGATATCGGCACTGGTGGCGGCTCTAATTTTCATTTTACACCTCAAAATAAAAAAGCCACCTTAGCGAAACTAAGGTGGCAAAACCACTATCTACAGTGATATTACAAGCTATTTAACATCAGGGTTAATGGTCGTGATCGTGCTCCTCTGCTTCTGCAATACCAAGCCACACCAGTTTGGCTGGCACGTAATCCAGCTCAATGGTATCAACCAACGCAGCTTGTTCTAGGTCAAACTTTTTAATTTGCTTAGCAATGGGATCGGAAACATAAACGGCTTGCTCCGTTTGTGAATAGGTCAGCTGGAAGCCATGATCTTCTGGCATACCCGCAAGATCTTCCGTGCTCACTTGCACTTCACCTGCCATTTCCCAGTGCTGCTCGCCATCGTGGTCATGCGCTTCAAAAACGCTGAGCTTACCTGCGGTATCTAGGATCACCACATGCTCACCGCCATGGCTAAAGCCAAAACTTGCCAAGCGATAGTTTTCTGTTGCTTGCCACTCTAGCTTTTCTATGTGGCCTGATTGTGGCTCGATAGTCAGTACATCATTGCGGGCTGAGGCAAGCAGTTGTTCCACTTCGTGGTGGCCTTTTAATGTTCCGACTCGCTGTCCCTCAGCAAAAAAATCTGGGTTGGCAAGCTTAGTTGCAGTAAAGCTTTCACCTTGCTGGGTGATCAATGCCACGCCATCGCCACAACCAAAGGCTACAACCGCTTCATTCTGGGCACTGCCGTGAAGTGCTGGACAAGTGATATCAAATACTTGCTCTTGATGGAAATGATCGCCATGGGCATGATAAAGGCCAATTTCACTCGGCAAAGTTGATTCAGTTTCAGGGTCTCTAATGGTGCTAATTAAAAACTCACCTCGCGCTTGCGCTGCGCCATGCATGTAGGTGTCGTAGTGTAGCTGCGCTACTTCGGTTTTTTCACCGCTAATGTGGGCTTCACTGAACATCGCAACACCCGCACTTTGTGCGCTGTCTTTATCGCCATCAGAGAAAATAGCAATGCCCGACTCTGCCACCGTAACATGGGTTGGTTTTACTGTTTCAAGATGAAAATCGGTTAGCGTTGGTGCTTGTTCATGAGCATGGAAGTGATCGCCATGGGGCTCTTGGTATAAGCCACTATCAACAAATTCCACTAAGCCTAGATCACGCTGAACCAAAATAGCATAACGATGGTTCTCAGAACCATATACGTACTGTGGGTAGCTGGTTGTGCCAATCGCATCAAGCAATGACTTATCTGCCGTTGAGTAAAGGTTGACAACGTTACTTTGTGCGCTTGTAACCAGTAGTCGACCATTAACATCGGTCACACCTTCATCATGATGATCATCGTGGTCGTCATGATGGTCGTGATCGTCTTCACCTGTTTCTTGACTAGGGGGATCCAATTTAACGATGGTGTGCTCGGTGCCGCCACAGGCACTCAGTAAAAGCGCAGAAATGGTCGCTGCTAATAATTGACCTTTAAAATGCATGAATAAGTCCTACCTTTTGATTTGTTATATTATAACTTTAAAGTATGTTATCTCATAACAAATCAACACACAAGCTCGCGATGCTTTTCTATACGCCTAAAATCATGTTTATACCAATTCGCTTAATTAAGTGGTCTATTTGAGGCAAGAAAATTCTGTCGATAACCAGGCAAAAATTTTGCTATTTAGTTGTTCTAAATGAGAAATTTTTAACGCAGTTAGCGTCGAATTTGCTCCCTCAAATTGAGCAGGTATTAATGCGGATTGGTATTACTCATTACAATGTTGTTTCAACACCTGTTCAAACGTAGCAACTTCTTGCGCTCCAGATAACACGTTTTCACCGTTAAAAATGAACAAAGGCACGCCCTGCACTCCTTTTGTTCGCCACTCTTGTTCATATTGCTTTACCGTGTCGCTGTATCGGTTGTGGGTCAATATATTGCTGGCCTCGGAGGCATCTAATCCAACTTGAGTAGCTACCGCCACTAATTCATCATGACTAAATTCACCGCGGTCACTAAAGAAGTGTGCAAAAAGAGCTTCTGCCAATTGAGTTTGTAACCCTACTTCTTTGGCCCAATGCAGTAATTGATGGCATGGGTGGGTATTGAGCATTTTCATTTCATCAAAGTAGTTAAATGTAAAACCTACTTTTTTACCTTCTGCCGTTAACATAGCCCGAGCACGAATACTGCCCTCAAGGGTGGTGCCATACTTTTGCGCCAAATGTGCTCTGAGGTTTTCACCCGACTCTGCCATGTTAGGGTTCAGCTCAAAAGGATGCCAAACGACGTTTACAAGGTGTTCAACAGCACACGTTGCTATCGCCTTTTTTAAACGCCAGTAGCCAATGGCGCACCAAGGACAAACCACATCTGAAACAATGTCTATAGGTATTTTTTCCTGTGTCATCACTATTCCTTACTATTTCTGTTCACATTGATTGTGGTGATAGTTTTATCACCAAGGTTTTTACTGATTGTTTCAAGTAGTTATGCGGCATCGTATAACCACCTGCTTTGCTAACGGGAGCTGCAGCCTCTGGCCTTAAAAGTGCTGGTTTATGTGCGCAGTAAAACGATTAAAATCACGCTCCACATCTGCGTTTTTCATCACATCAAAGCTGGCGAACGTCGTCATTGCGGTCATACCAAAAAACTTAAAATTCATGTGCATCGGGAACAGCAAATCATCAACCGACTTACCGGCAAAAAACTCACTGTTATCGTTAAACGCTTCAGCAGGGGCATTAAAGGTCAGAGATAACATGTATTTGGTGTTCGTTAGACTGCCGCCTGTGCCATAGTTTTGCTTTGGTGCGGCCTCTTTGCGACCATCGCCATCACATAAGGCCCCAGCCATGCCAGCGGTATACACTTCATCCATATACTTTTTGAATGACCAGGGCATCCCCATCCAGTTTACTGGTGACTGCAGTAAGATAATATCGGCCCACTGATGATGAGCTAGCTGTTCATCAACGTCATAGTCATCTTTCATTGTGACTACGCGAGTGTTATATCCTTTACCCTGCAATAGAGTGACCGCTTTATCTACAAATGCAGCATTTAATTTGCCCTCTGAGAATGGGTAATACTGGTGAGCATTAATGATAAGTACATTTTTCGAGTCGCTTATGTTCATTGGAAAATCCTATAATAAAATCACTACTACTTGATGCCGAGAAGCATTTTCTAGCTCACCTCGACTGTGGTATATTTTAGATACCTTTTAACAGTATTCAATTAGTATACTTTTAGTAACCTTGTAGACATAAGCGAGTTTTTTATGGAAAGTTCAATAAAAACAGACAGTAAAGGCAGAAAAAAAGTCTATAACGCGTGTATGGAACCTTGCGCCATTGAAAAAGGCATGCGACTCATTGGCGGCAAGTGGAAAGGCTCTATTATTTACCATTTAAAAGATGAGCCAGTGCGGTTCAATGACTTAACCAGAATGCTAGGTGGTGCCACCAAAAAAATGGTGGATCAACGTTTAAAAGAGTTGGAAGAAGAAGGTATGGTGATCCGTAAAGTGATTAGCGACAGGCCCATTGCCGTTACCTATGAGTTAACGGAATTTGGTCGCTCAGCCTTACACATTTTGGAGCAGCTAAGACTCTGGTCAGAATCAAACCATGTGCAGCTCAGGGATAAATAAGGTAACAATTAAAAAGCACTATGGCATTTACGCTAACAGCCACTGTGGTAAATTAATCACGGCGCTCTGCCGCTATAACCATGTGGTTTCGCCAGCTAGCAGTATCAGTTAAGTCGATATTAGCAAAAGCCATTTATATGCTCTGTAATTTCAGCAAAAAACTGTTCACGCTTGTGCGGCAGTAACTGATGTTGAGATAGAAATAGATAGTCCGTTAACAAGCGAAATAAGCCCCAACAGTTAGCGCGCAATTGCAGTTCAGCTTGGGTCGCTAGATCATTGCTATAACAGTTGATCAACTGCTGATGTACCTCTTTGTCAATAATATTTCCGCTGGCATGCCAGTTAATGGCCACTAAATCAAAAGCAGGGTCGCCAAAATGAGCTCGCTCCCAATCAATCAGCTGCAAGGCATTGTCAGAGTTTAAGATCAAATTATTCGGATGAACATCACCATGAACCATTGAAAATGGTGAGATAACAGCAAAATGCTTTTGATGTTGCGACAATATGGCGGCAATGCGAGCTTTGATATTGAGAAGCTGCTTGTCTTGTAGCGCATTAGAGCGAGAAAAATAACGCCAGCTTTTTTCCAGTGTTAGCGCCGGATTTAGTTGAATATCTCTGGGGTGAAGGAGGCTTCCAGCAGTACCGGCCATCACACCATGCACCAATTTTAGCGCTTTTGTAAGCGCTGACAGTGGAACTTGCTGCCACTGATTAAGTGTCTGACCGCTAACGTGCTGAAGCAATAATGCCCCTGAGTGACCAACAAGCGATTTTTCCTCAAAACGTGCATCCAGCCCTAGGCTGGTATTAGCCAGTAATTTATAGGCTTGCGCCTCCTTTTGTAAGCCGTGACTAACATACCCTTTGGATAACTTTACTACCCATTGTGCGCTGTTTTTCAGGATAATTAGAAAGTTATTGTTACTCACTCCACCTGACATTGATCTGACGACCAAGTGCTGAACATCCGCTTCAGACAAACCAAGCAAGCTTTTTATTGCATCAATGGCCAAGCCTTGGGTATCACACTTTACTTTATTGGCCTCAAACACTAAAAAGCCTCGTACAAAACGTTACTGCTAATCGCATCATCTGAGCACTCAAAATAGCCAATCTTTTGGTTTTAGGCCAGACTTGTTATGGCTAAACCCACCTTGTTAACGCTTAGCAATAATCCAAACGGCATGGACTATTCCAGGTATATACCCTAATAAAGTCAATAAGATATTGAGCCAAAATGCACCGCCCAAGCCAACTTGAAGAAATACACCCAAAGGCGGCAACAGAATTGCAATGATGATTCTCAGTAAATCCATATTCGTCTCCAGCAAATCCTCACATCCATTAGATATAAGCTCTTGCATGTAACAATAAAGTGTACTTGTTAGTGTAGACAACAAATAGTCATCTGGTGGAACTTCTAACGCTGAATTTGGCTTTACTGGTCTCAAGCTCTCAACCTGAACGTTTCTTTCTAAGCCTTCCACGGCGTTTAAGAGTAGGCTTAGAAACAAAAAAGTATTGTTCTATCAGTACCAAAATAAACGAGTAAAAACCAATCACACTCAGAGATATCAGTAATTTTCCAAGATGAAATGGATCAGAGAAAAGCAGGTATTTGAATCCGACGACGTCAAATGTAAGAGCACTTAACAACAAGGCTAAGCACATCATAATAATGGCTTTCAAATTAACTATCCTTTTAATTTGTTTGCGATAAATTTTATCTTAGCCCAGTTTAGCAGAGAATGCAGCATAAATATTGGTATCAAAAAATACCAATATTTGGGCCCTGTATAATTTTTAAAGGTAAAGTATGAATAAGCGGTAATAACGTAAGTTTCGCCGCTTTCCTCGCAGAAAGTTAACCATTAAGGAAAGAATAACGAGAAAGGAAGGTTCGACTATTATGACAGTTTTCGCCGCACTTTTTTAAGCAATTTGGCATTTCACCGTCGTCATATCTAATGTAATAGCCAGTAGTAATGCCACTTTACAGCGCTGCGATTGCAAGTGGCTTAGTGTGCATCGAAAAGCGGTGTTAAAGGTTTGCTTTTCATAACAAACACTTAATGTGGTTAAACGCTGCTAGTTGAGCGCCAGAGGGCACTCAACTATTACTCACCACTTGTAACGAGTTGTTGTCATCTTTACCGGTATCAAACTGTTCGACCATTTCCCTCAGCTCATTGGCTTTAGTGAGCAAAGTGATCCCGGAGGCATTGGTCATTTCCACTAGGGTATTATTTTTTTGAGTGATTTCATCAATTTGCTTAATGGCCAAATTAATTTGTGCAATACCACTTGATTGGGTATCGCTGGCATCAGCAATTGTTTGTACCTGCGATGCCAAAGTACTCGCATTGGCAATAATGGTGTTCAGCGTTTTTCCTGAGTCGGCTGCAAGCTTGGCTCCTTGTTCCACCTTAACATCACTTGTAGAAAGCAATGCTGCGATGTCTTTAGACGCGCTGGCACTTTTTAATGCCAGCTCCCTCACCTCTGAAGCCACCACTGCAAAGCCTTTGCCCTTATCCCCTGCCCGAGCGGCCTCAACCGAAGCATTTAATGCCAATAGGTTAGTTTGAAAAGCAATGGAGTCTATGACCTCGATAACGGTTTGAATTTCTCTAGCACTGCGGGTGATCTCGTCCATAGCCGCAATCGTCGAGCTGACCGCCTTTCCGCCCTGTGTTGCCTGTTGGTTCACTTCTACCGATAACTGATCGGCGGCTTTGGCATTAGTAGCGTTAGAATGAACGGTTTCCGATATTTCGCCAATTGAGACGCGAGTCTCCTCTACCGAAGCGGCTTGCGATGACGAGCGCTCACTCAGCTCTTCTATGCCAGAGGTGATTTGTTGTACCGACACCGTGATGGATTCCGCCATCGCCATCAGTTGTTGCATCATCTCAGCCAGTTTACCGACACTGCTGTTCACTGACTGCTTCAATAAGGCAAAATCACCATTGTAATTCCGACTGACTTGTCGAGTTAAATCGCCCTGCGACAACCCCTCCATCACATGCATACAGTCTTTGAGTGGCGCCTCAATGGAGTCAAGGGTGTTATTCATCGCAGCAATGATGTTGCGGTACGCTCCCTTATGTTTGCTCACTTCTGCGCGCTGATGCAAGTCACCATCATTAGCGGCCTGAGCCAAAACAGCCGTGTCAGCAGCCATATTATTTATCGCGGTTAAACACAGCTGTAAGCTGTCATAAATATGCCTAAAGTCGCCTTTGTAGCCCTCACTACTGAGCTCCGGCTGCTCTCCTTTAGCCAAACTGTCTAGGCAAGCTGTGGTTAACGTAATAGGTGCACTCAGTGCATCTAAGGTTGCATTGACACCGACAATGATTTTGCGAAATTCGCCGCGATGTTTGCTGGTATCGGCACGTTGTGAAAGTTTTCCTTCACTGGCTGCGGTAACCAGACTAGAGGTATCATCTAACAATAAATTAAGTGCTGCGGTGGCTTGCTCAAGTGCCTGCTTTATTTCTTTAAACTCGCCTTTAAAGTCACCGTTGATGGCATCTGGTATGTCTCCTTTAGCCAGCTGAGCTAAGTAATTTTTGGTTTGTTCAATGGGTGATTCAACGGCTTCTAATAGCTGATTTAACCCAGTGGCAATAACAGCCATGGAACCTTGATAATGCGTGGTATCTATTCTCTCACTTAAGCGGCCATCGGCTGCAGCCGCAATGAGCCCTTCAACCTGTTGCTGCGCTTGCTTTTCGAGAGTTAAGTCTTCGAACTCAAATACGGTGCCAAGCCTTGCACCTGAGTCATCGCTTACTGGGCTTGCGATCACTTCAAGGGTTACCCCTTTACTGTGCCAGAGCCACTGCAGCGGGGTCGTCAAAGTATTCGACTTACTCAGCTGGGTATTACTCTCCACTACGGCCTGAGGTAATGGTTGATTAAGCAGTGATGAGGGCAGCGATAACGCTTGATGATACTTAGCAACTAACTTCTCACATCGCTCATTAGTGTATATTATCTGGCTATCGTCGTTAACCACCAATACGGGTACCGCGACATTATCCAGTGCATAGCGCAGACGTAAACTCTCAGCGGCCTGCAGCTCAAGGCGCTCAGTGGCCTCGCGCAAACTGTCTTGCATTTTATTTAAATTTGTTAGTAGATCTCCTACTTCATCGTCACTGGTGACGGCAATAGTATTATCAAAGCGGCCATTGGCAATGGCTTTGGCAGTGCTTGAAGCCTCGTTTACCGGCTTTGTGATCAACTTTTGCATATACCAGGTTAGTAAAGCGAGAGTGATAAGCGCAATAATAATAAGTGCAGCAATACTCCAATTGATCACCGTTAACTTAAATTTGGTGATTTCGGCGTCGCGGCTGCTGACCAAGTCATTTATCTGTTGATTTATTTGCAGCAAATATTGACTCGAGCGACGGTCAATTCCACTCACAGCTTGATCCGCCAAACGAGCATCAAAGTTTGACTGTTTAAAGCGCTCTAAGCCTTGCCGATACTTGTCGCCGAGCTGCTGATGTTCTTGTTGAAAAGACTGGATCTCGTTTTCCAGCCTTGGTGGTAAAGCGTAGCGCTGTAACAACTGCGTCAGCTGCGATTGCACACTGGCTTCTTTGCTTTCAAAGCGCTGCCAGTATTTATTTAGCTGCTCAGCATTACTGCCACGCAACAACACATTTTTCCACTCTTGTACTTGCGTCTTAAAGTCTTCGAGCACTAAATTGACTTGCTCGCGGGCGGCCAATTCTTCACTGATCAAATCATCGTATTGCTTTGCCACTTGTTTTAATACAAACACCGTCGAAATAGCAGCCACCAGTAGCACAACTAAGCCACTGCTAACGGCCGTAAGTAACTTCGCTTTAACGCTTTTCATGCCCGAAATCCTTTATTATGAAAAGTTTATTACAGCTAAAGATAGGACACCAAGTAGGTTTCCACAAACCTAGTACCGCAAATGTACTCAAGCGACATCTCCCCATAACAAGGTAATAGTCCAAGTTGCCTAACTAGTATTGCCATTGCTACACTGGCACCAGCCGTGTACCCTGCATCAGTTGAGGAATAAAGTGGTTTCAGCGAACCCAAACCTACCTTTGGTATACCATCCAAACTATTCATTTAGTTTTGACCCTAACCATCGCTTTGTTATGAGTAAGTTTGCGCGCTTGTTTCAAGAGGTGCAGCAACTAGGGCTCGTCCATAACAACGTGTACAAACCAGAGGTTGGCTCGCCAACGCCATTAGAGACGGTTCATTGTGAACAGTATTTGTGGGATTTATGGCGTAACCAACTAGACTCCAAAACCATGCGTAGGATCGGGTTACCTTGGTCAGAACCATTAATGGCAAGAACCTTTACCGCCCCCCTTGGTACCCTTAAAACCGCCGAGCTGGCATTGCAACATGGAGTTGCTTGCCACCTTGCTGGCGGCACCCATCATGCCCATTATGACTTTGGCTCAGGTTTTTGTATGGTGAATGATTTAGCTTATACAGCCACCACCTTGATTGCGCAGCAGCGCGTCAATAATGTCTTAATCTTTGATTTGGATGTTCACCAAGGTGATGGCACGGCGGCGATGCTAAAGCACCACCCCTATATTTATACATGTTCCATTCACTGCGAAAAGAACTTCCCCTTTCGTAAGCACAGCAGTGATTTAGACATTGGCCTTGAGATTGGCCTCACAGACACAGAGTATCTAGATATTGTCGCCCATACGTTAGAGTCCTTGATACGTGATTTGAACCCAGAGTTAGTTCTCTATGATGCTGGTGTGGATGTCTGGCAAGGGGATAGCTTAGGTAAGCTCGATATTTCTTGGTTGGGGATAGCTAAGCGTGATGCCTTAGTATTATCCATGTGTCAGCGCCATGGCATTCCTGTGGCTACCGTTATCGGTGGTGGTTATGACAAAGATCATCAACGCCTAGCCAAACGCCACGCCTTAGTGGTTCAACAAGCCGCAAAAATTTAAAATTTTTTTGATCCAAATACAATCTTGCCACGTTTACTATTATCGAAGGGTTTGAACGGTGCAGTCACAAGACGCACTCTTGGATAACCCCCCTTCACGATGGCACTATTAAAGCGCACTTTATGTGCGCTTTAGCTTTTTTATGGCCCTACAAATTTTTTGTTGTGCTCTGCCAAGGCTCGCCTAAACCTATTAATCACACTCGGATTAGAATTTAGATTGAACGCAGCACAGGCACGCTGTTTCGTGATTTTTTTAATTTCGTAAATCGGCGTTACCATATCGTAGTCAAACCCTGCTGCTTTCATGGTTTCACTCATGGTGTATTCGGTTCCCGCGAGCAGGTCAATACGCTTCGCCACTAACAGCTTAGCAAATTGCGCAGGCTGGGCTGAAACATCTAAATGCACCCCAGGTAGCAAGCCGTGAGCCAAAAAGTGTTCGTAGTAAGAATCGCCTTTCACCACCGCAGTGACATAGCGTTTGGCATCTTCAATGGTATTAATGGCAATATCATCGCGCTCTTCGAGTTTAAAAAAGTACACCCCAACCGGCCGGATCAACGGGCATGCCCATTCAAATAGCGCTTCACGTTCTGGGTTTCGGTAAATTGAATAGATCATGGTATTGGGCCGCGACTGAGCCACCTTCATGGCACGCACCCAAGGATACATTTTTATTTCGTAATCGATCCCAGCTTGCTCTAATACTTGCTTAATCTTTTTGGTGGCGCGGCCGACTATCTCTCCTTTCTCATTGGTATAGTTGTAAGGTCGCCACTGCTCAGTTACCACTAGCAGTTTTGTTGCCCACGCACGAGCACTCAATGTTAGCCCCAGCAGCATAACTAGAGCAAAAAAAGCGCTGCTTAATGAGTTGTTTTTAGATGAGGTTTTGCATTTAGCTAACAACTGATGCACCATACGATAAAATGAAATTCGAAACCACCAATATGAGAAGCATAGTACTTATTATATTACTCGTCGCGTTGAGTTTTTCGGTAAACGCACAACAGTCTAGCGCCAACGAAAAACCCACTCAAGCTCAGCAACAACAAGCGGTGACTGAACTGAGAGAACCTATGTACCGCCCCCTTATTGAGCGCTATATTTTAGACGAACTAAAGGCCGTACGAGAAGACCAAATGCGTTTGCGCGCCGATATTGAGCGTAAAATAAGCCACTCGCAATTAGAAACAGCCGATCGTGCTATCACTTACACCACAGATACCGTTAATAATGTGCTGTTTCTTATCACTGCCGCCGCTTCCATACTTGTGGTTGTAGGTTGGACTTCCTTTAGGGATATAAAAAGCAAGGTTGAGGATATTGTCAGCCAGCGTGTGGGTACCATCACCGATGAATATGAAGAAAGGTTATTGTTACTGGAAGAAAAGCTCCGAGAGCGCTCTGAAGAAATTCTCAATAACCAGAAGAAAATATCCATCACCAACGAGGTACATTCACTGTGGATGCGCGCCAACCTAGAAAGTGACATGAACTCAAAAATTGAAATTTATGATGAAATATTGAATCGTAAACCGGAAGATGTCGAAGCGATTGCGTATAAAGCGGATGCCTTACTAGAACTCGGTGAGACTAATACTGCCATTGATTTATGTAACCAAGCGTTAGAAATAGACAGCGATTATGGTTATGCCTACTGGCAGCGAGCTTGTGCTTACGCCATGCTATACAAGCATGCCGATGCCATGGCCGACATTCGCATGGCACTTGAATATGCACCGAACTTAAAGAATGAATTACAACATGAACCTGCTTTTGCAAGCTTAGCTGACAACCAAAGCTTTAACGACTTGGTGAATAGTTAAGTCGCAGCAACAGCTGTGATTGCAGCTGCTTAATTAAGCCAACGGGGTGTTGTGACTCTGAAACAAGGGGGCTGGAGAGGTAATGTACTTCAGCCTCAGACAGATCAATCTGCTGTTTAGCCTGCTGCATAAACGCACTGGAATAGAATAGCTTGGCTAAACTTCCATCTTGCATTGCCAAAGACAACCCATAACGTAAGCGCCGGTGCAGTGCTAAGTTGCCCTTTTTCACGTAAAACGTCACCATCGCCGGATAAACCAACACGCTTTTTGCTAAAAACCCAACATGGCGCTGGTTTAACAACATCAGTTCAGGGAAGATTTCAATTACCCCCCGTGGAAAGAGGTATCCACGTTGCTGCGCTAATAAGTGATACATTGCCTTAGTGTTATTTTCTTTTACCACGGTAAAACCCGCCTCTTCAAACACTCTAACATCAGGCCAATTCTTTCCAAGTAATACGGAATAGCGTTTTAAATTTGCAAGGGACGCAGTAGCTAAGTCAGCTTAGTCGCTATTGTTTAGCGCTAATATTCTGACGCCAAAGCTGCCAAAAGCCAGTGGAATGTTGACCGTCAATGCCTGTGCGTCCCTCATGGGAGTTGCCACTGTCCAAAAAACGTCTACATTACCTTTATCTAATTCTTTGAATTGCCTTAATTGATTAATCGGCACATCGATGGGCTCTAGCCAATACTCGCCATATTTTGTTTGCGACTTATCCAGTGCTAAGCGTAATGCCGACAAAAAGTAAGCGTTTTGTGGCGATATATTAATGGTTGCGGCATCCACTACTCGGATCACCATGGACTCGGCCTTGGCAATAAAGCTTATCAGCAGTCCAAAAAACAAGATTAACCACTGCATAACAACCCCTTACCAGTATTGCTCTACGGTGATTTGTCCGGGCTTTGCCCGTCGGTGACGTTGATAGCCCATTTGCTGCAGCTGTGCACTACAGGACTTAACCATATCTGGATTGCCACAGAGCATAAAATGACTGTGCTCGGGAAATTGCTCATAGCCAAGGTGCTGAAGCAGCACGCCATTTTCAATTAAGTCTGTCACTCTACCTGCTAACCCTCCGACTTCTGGTGGCTCTCGGGTGATCAAAGGTTGATAGACAAAGTTGTCACGGCTTTGTGCTAACTGTTGTAATTTTTCGCGGTAACAGAGGTCGTCATTAGTTCTAACTCCATGGATTAAGATTACTTTATCAGCCTGCTGCCAGACATCTTCGCTATCCAACATAGACAAAAAAGGCCCTATGGCCGTGCCAGTACTTATCATCCATAAAACGTTACAAGGTGGGATTTCATCCAGGGTAAAAAAGCCGGTTGCTTGATGGGCAATATCAACGTATTCACCTACTTTAAGTTGGTGTAATGGCGGAGTCAGTTGGCCACCTTCAACTTCTACGAGTAAAATTTCCAGTAGCTCACTTTGCGGTGGATTTACAAAAGAATAGGCACGCGCTACGCGCTTATCGTCTTGCTGTAAGCTAATTTTGGTGTATTGCCCTGCTTTAAACGGTGCAATATCGGCTTTAATTTTGACTGAAAATAGCGTCTCGGTCCAATGTATGATGTCAACAATTTCACCTTTCACCCATTGCGCCATAACCTCCTCCAATTTTATTTACACCATCAAATACTAGCGGTTAGCACTTTAAACCATGGCAAAAAGGCCGTGTTTGTCAATAAATTCTGTTATTTGTACTAACGCGCTAACTTAAGCCTTTTGGGTTGATAAACAAGATAATGAAATGAAATTGGCATGTTGGTGAGACAGCTGTTTTGCTATTGTATTCCCGACGCCACAGTCGATGACCACCATTTGCTTTACTTCAGCCCCTTAAAGAGGAAAAGTGCACACTGGTGCCACTATTGACACCACTGTGGCGTTAAATTCAGAGGTAAAGGATCTCGCTCGGGAATTTGCTCTTGTACTGCAACAGTCGGTATATTAAATGCTGTAATATGAGCGTTAACGATATTCGCAAAGGTCTCAGACGCGACTTGTTGTAATGCCGTTGCCATTGTGTCGCTAAGCACTAAACTCTGTCTATTTGGGCTCTGCACCAGTTGCTTAGCCACCTCTCGCAGCCATGTCAGGTAATTTGCTCTGGTTTGATTGATCTCTTCATCGTCTGCAAGCGTTGCCATCGCCTGTTCATAGGCATTTAAATCGCGGTTAATCAGGTAAAGCCCGGCACTGTTTAAACTCACCAGCCTAATGGCGCGTTGATTGTTGCTGTTAGCGTAAAGCTCAATGGCGCGATTATAGTGTTGCAGCGCCTGATCAATCTTGCCAGTCGCTGTGGCGGCATTACCCAATGCCGTTGTTAGGCCGGCACGCATAAAATCAGGTAAAAACTGTTGCTCAATGCCAGTCAGTAAGTTATAGCCAATAGCAGGTTGCCCCATGCGGGTGTAAGCTATAGCGATATTAATTTTAATCGCCGATTTATATTGGCGCTTTTCAGCCAGCTCTAAGGCACAGCGGTAATAGGTAACGGCTGCTTTGTTTTGTTCTCGTAGACGATAAGCAACCCCAATGTTACTCAGGATCTTGGCTTTGTTTTCTGCCACCTGATCACTGTATTGAGGCTTTTTCAGTGCATTGATTGCCGATATTAAGGTTTTGTTATCATATGCTTGTGCACTGGCTCTGATAGCTAAGTAATGCAAGCGGTAACGTTGTAGTAGCGATAAATCGTCTCTTTTGAGGGTCTGTTGATAAAGTTGTACAGCCTGCCTAGGGTCATTTTTAGCAAGGTCTTCTAAAGTTAAAAACACGCTATTGCTGAGGCTGGTTACCCCAAGCATAAAGCTAAAAACCATGGTTACTATCATCTAGTTTGCCACTCCCTAATCTACTTTTTTCACTCTCTTGGCACTATCAACATAGTGCAGATACATCGCCCTCGCAGAGAAAAAAGAAACCCAAAGCTAGATTAAATTATAAACCATGAGGTTAAGTTGCAACATACGTCACTATGCTGACTTTTGTAACAGGCAAAAAAAAAGCCGCATAAGCGGCTTTTTTGGGTGTGATTCGCGTTGTTTTAGGCGTGTCTCCAAAACTCTGCGATTACGTTACCAAGGAACTTTTTATATCTAGGACTAAATTGATTCAAGTGCAATTTTAACCATTTCATTGAAGGTGCTTTGACGCTCTTCAGCTGGCGTTGCCTCGCCAGTAATAACATGGTCACTAACAGTAAACAGTGCCATTGCTTTAGCGCCATACTCAGCAGCAACGCCATACATACCAGCGGTTTCCATATCTACCGCCATGACACCTAGCTTGTCTAACTCTTTGTAAAAATCACCATCGGCTTGATAGAAAGTATCAGTGGTAAAAACATTACCAACCTTTGCTTCAATACCAAGACGACGTGCAGCATTAATGCCATTCTCAAGTAAGCCAAAATCAGCAATCGCGGCAAAGTCATAACCACGTACGCGGGCACGGTTTACGTTTGAGTCAGTGCTGGCACCTTGTGCAAAAATAACATCGCGGATTTTAATGTCTTGACTGATACCACCACAGGTACCAATGCGAATTAGGTTCTTAACGCCAAAGCTAACAATGAGCTCACGAGCATAAATCGACATGGATGGGATCCCCATACCAGAGCCCATGATGCTTACTGGCTTACCATTATAGGTGCCTGTAAATCCAAACATGTTGCGAACATCAGTGACCTGACGAGCATCTTCCAAGAAATTTTCTGCAATGTATTTTGCGCGCAGTGGATCTCCTGGCATTAATACGGTTTCTGCAAAATCACCTGGATTTGCGCTAATGTGTGGCGTGCTCATAATGTTTCCTTTAATTTGGCTTAATTGCGGCTTTAAAGCCTTCACCATATTCTGTTGCGTCTAAATCAAACCACTGGGCAAGTGTTTGACCCATGTCAGCAAAACTTTGTCTCTCTCCTAAAGGAGTATTGTCCATACCTGGGGTATATGCCAATACCGGCACATATTCGCGGGTATGGTCAGTGCCTTCCGCGGTTGGATCGCAACCATGGTCAGCGGTAATTAACAGCAAATCATCTGCTTGCAATTTCGCGATGATCTCTGGTAAAAAAGCGTCGAACTGTGCCAGCGCTTCGGCGTAGCCAACGGCATTTCTGCGGTGACCAAACTTCTCGTCAAAATCCACTAAATTAGTGAATACGATGCTATGCTCCGGTGCCGATGCCATTACCTCACTGGTTTTTTCCAGTAAGTTTAGCAAGCCAGGCGCTTTGTGCTTTTGCGTTATGCCTTGATGGGCATAAATATCCGCGATCTTACCTATGCTGATCACTTCACCACCATCGCTGGCTAGTTTATCTAGCACCGTTGGCGCTGGTGGCAACACCGAGTAATCTCTACGATTACCGGTACGAATAAAGTCGGCACTCGAGGTGCCTATAAATGGCCGCGCAATCACTCGTCCTATATTCATTTCATCAAGCAGTGCCCGTGCGATTTCACATACTTGATAAAGCTTGTCAAGTCCAAACGATTGCTCATGAGCGGCTATTTGAAAGACGCTATCAACTGAGGTGTAGCAAATCGGCTTACCGCTTTGCATGTGCTCTTCACCCAGTTGTTCTAAAATTGTTGTGCCCGAAGCATAACAGTTGCCCAAAATACCTGGGATGTCTGCTCGCTTGCACAACTCATCAATAAATTCTTGTGGGAAGCATGGCTTAGTATTAGGGAAGTAACCCCAATCAAACAGCACTGGTACCCCAGCCATCTCCCAGTGGCCAGACGGCGTGTCTTTACCACTTGATAATTCTTTTGCATATCCCCAAGCCGCGCTTGGTTCAATATGTTGTGCCACGGCACACTCTTTTTTTCCAGCAGCTTCACACGCTGCGATTAAGCCAAGCTTACTTAGGTTAGGTAAGTCTAATGCTTGCCCTTTTTCTTCTTTATAAGCCTGCAATAAATGAGCGAGAGTATTAGCACCTACATCACCAAACTTTTCAGCGTCTGGTGCTGCGCCAATGCCTAGGCTATCTGCCATTAAAATGATTGCTCTTGCCATAGATACCTCTCTTATACGCTGTGGCTGAAATTTGTTATAAATACATCATTACCACAAGCGTTGGTTACTTTATGTTTGGTTCAAAAAATCGTACAGGACATAAGTCCGCTGTCATAAAATAGTCATAAGTTTCACGAAAATCGTCGATCTTGCAAAATGTCTCCAGAGGACATAAGTCCTGTTTTGAGTACACTAAACCAGTTAAATTTGCTCATTAAGCGAGGCAAAAGAGATTAATCGTGTCTTTTTTGCTATTGTGATCTTCCAACATAAACAACTGCTGGGTGTGAACTTTAGTGACACGAACTATTATAGCTATAGCTGGCGCATCTGCGTCTGGTAAGTCTCTTTTTAGTCAAACGATCTACAACGAACTAGTTAACGAGCTGGCCTCGGGTACTATCGCGGTGATCGAAGAGGACGCCTATTATAAAGATCAATCGCATTTGCCTATAGAGCATCGTACTCAAACGAATTACGATCATCCTGATGCGTTTGAACACGAGTTATTACGCGAGCATTTAACTAAGCTTCGCCAAGGTGAATCTGTAGAGGTTCCGACCTACGACTACGGACAGCATACACGTAGCGATAAAACACGAATAGTAAATCCTGCTAAGATATTAATCGTAGAGGGGATATTACTGCTAAGTGATCCTGCATTAAGTGAAGAGTTCGATATAAAGGTGTTTATTGATACGCCTTTAGATATTTGTTTGCTGCGTCGTATGCAAAGAGATATAGAGCACAGAGGTAGAAGCCTGTCTTCTGTGGTAGAACAATATCAGGCGACGGTAAGACCGATGTTTTATCAGTTTATCGAGCCTTCAAAGCATAATGCCGACTTAGTTGTGACCCGTGGTGGTATGAATCGCGTTGCGATTGATATTATTAAAAGTAAAATAAAATATTTGCTACAAGAATAACGGGAAATTGGCATGACAACAATTATGAGCTTAGTGGGCATGATGATGCTCCTAGGCGTAGCATTTGCGTTTTCAACAAACCGCAGTGCTATAAATAAGCGCACCGTTGGCGTTGCATTTTTACTGCAAGTCCTTATTGGTGGCTTTGTACTCTTTATTGAAGCGGGCAAAAATGCCTTAGCTGCAATGTCTAGCGCAGTTGCGAAAGTGATTAGCTACGCCAATGACGGTATTAGCTTTTTATTTGGGCCTTTGGCTCAACAAGACTCGTTAGGTTTTATTTTTGCGATCCAGGTGCTGCCGGTGATCGTATTCTTCTCAGCGCTTGTTGCCGTGTTATATCACGTCGGCATCATGAACTGGATTATTAAAATTTTAGGCGGCGGCTTACAAAAGCTGTTACAAACGTCACGACCAGAGTCGTTATCAGCTACTGCCAACATTTTTGTCGGCCAAACTGAAGCGCCTTTGATAGTCAGACCGTTTATTCCAAAGATGACGCAATCAGAATTGTTTGCGGTTATGGTTGGCGGTTTGGCAACGGTAGCGGGCTCCGTAATGGCGGGCTATGTTGCTATTGGCGTAGAGCTAAAGTACCTGATTGCAGCCAGCTTTATGGCCGCTCCAGGTGGTTTCTTAATGGCCAAAATGATTGTGCCAGAAACCGAAAAACCGCATGAGAACCTCGAAGAGGTCGACAGCGGTGATGATAAACCGGTTAACGTAATTGATGCCGCAGCGTCAGGCGCTTCGAGCGGCATGCACCTAGCACTGAATGTTGGTGCCATGTTACTGGCTTTTGTGGCGTTAATTGCACTGTTAAACGGTTTACTCGGCAGTGTGGGTGGAATATTCGATTACCCAACACTGACGTTGCAAGAAATTTTAGGCTATGTCTTTGCTCCTGTTGCTTGGTTGCTCGGGGTGCCTTGGTCAGAAGCCGTTACGGCAGGTAGTTTTATCGGCCAAAAATTGGTAGTTAACGAGTTCGTTGCCTACCTAGATTATATGAATTATCGCGATGCGTTGAGTGAACACACACAAGCCATTGTCACATTTGCGTTATGTGGGTTTGCTAACTTGTCGTCGATTGCCATCTTACTAGGCGGGCTTGGCGGTATGGCGCCAAGTCGAAGAAAGGATATCGCGCGCCTGGGGCTCAGAGCAGTGTTAGCAGGGTCTATGGCTAACCTCATGAGTGCAGCAATTGCAGGTTTCTTCCTCTCGCTAGCTTAGAAACTTATTGAGATAAGCCGCAGTTGCAAAACAATTGGTTGGTTGCTTTAAGGGGTTAAAGTAACCACACTAACTTGAACGATACTTCACCAAAGGGCCTTTATGGCCCTTTTATCGTTTCTATGGCTCGCTTTTTTCTACCTTGACTGCCAACTCATCCTTAGTCATTATCACCCTTTGTACGGCAAAGGAAATGTTACATGAAATACTTAGTTATCTCTGATATTCATGGCGATACTGACTATATTCGCCAATTCACCGATAGCTTAGGTCCTGAAGCTGACTACCTCACCCCCTATCATGGGCAACAAGCTGCGTATAAACGTTCAAATGAATCGCAATATGCGTTTTTTAAGCGAGTTTCTTCTATTGATAACTTGACCGCTAAAGCTCGAATAACATTGCAAGCCGCTCAAGAGCCTGTGGTGGTAATTGGTTTCAGCGTTGGCGCTACCTCGGCGTGGCAACTTGCTGCCATGCCTGATTTACCCATAAGCCAATGTATTTGTGTGTTTGGCTCGCGCATTAGAGATCATTTAGACCTAGCACCTAAAGTACCCACCAGCGCCCTATTCTCCATTGATGAACACTATTTTTACCAGCAAGTTAGTGAGTCAAAGCTAGTACAAAAACAATTCATTGATTGCCCTCATGATGCCATTGCCACGGTTAACGAGTCTGGACCACTTAGACAATACATCACAGCAGCCATAACCTAGCGTTCCAGCTAATACCGGTTGGTATTTAAGCATTGATGGCTTTGGCCGATAACGAATTAATTACTCTAATCACCAATAACCATGCTAGATTGAAGTGAGATAAGCACTCATCAAGTCATTACCGTTCAAGCAGTGCAGTGGAGTACTATTATGAAATTGGCGCTGAAGACATTCTTGCTCGTTATGGCAATAACGCTAGCTGGATGCAGTAAGAAGCAACAGCTGCTACCTTTGGAGCAGTTACAACTGACGCAGCTGCCTATTTCAGCAGCGCAACTGTCTGATGACGGCGCGCTGACATTATTGTTGATTGAAGATCATTTACTGCAAGTATGGGACAACAGCACACAGGAAATTATCAAACAGATTGAAGGCAGCAAGTTTAACTTATACTTTCGCGCCGCCTTTATTGCGCCATCAAAACGCAGTATTTTGAGTGTATCGGATCAACAGCTCACCATTTGGCAGCTCTACTCTGATGAACTCACTACCTACGCACTGCCCCAGCGCGACAGCTATATCAGTGTCACAAAAGTGATTTGGTCATCCGATGAAAACCTCATCATGCTCGGTTATAACGATGGCAGCGCGCAACTATTGAACCTTAAACAGCAAAGCTTATCTCAATTAGCCTTACATGAAAGCAGTATCACGGAGCTTATATTTAGCCGCGACCTCAGTGTGGTTTACTCGGCGTCACTTGATGGCCATGCTAAAAAAGTCGATATTGCTAGCAAGCAGGTGCTATTTGATTATGCCTTACCTCATCGCATCACAAGCCTTGCGCTATCGCAGGCGGAAGATAAGCTATTTGTCTCTGATGCCCTTGCCGATCAACATATTATTTCCGCTGAGAATGGCGATAACTTAACCTCATTAGACTATATTCAGCGCTTTAAGTTTTTCCGTGAGGCCACCTTTGTGGCTGACGATAAATACCTGTTAACGAGCTCTTCAAAAGCGCATATGTCACTGTGGCAGGTTAGTTCAGGAGAAGAAATAATCAGCTGGCCTATTGCGCAATTAAGCCTTGGCAGTACCGTTTACGATTTGCAGCTTTCCAACAGCAATGTGCTCACCACGATTAGCTCTGATGGGGTATTAGAGCGGTGGGATTTACAACAGATCTTATTTAACTGGTAGCGCGGAGCCATTACTCCGCACTTAAGGTGGCTACGCAGTTATTGCTTTAACTGCGCTTTTGCCGCCACAACTTTGGCATAGTCTAAACCGAGCTCATCCACGGCTTCTTTGATCAATGCTGGGTTTTGCATCACTAGGGCCATTAACTGTTGCAGCTTTTCCGGTGGGATCCCCAGCTGCTGAATGGTGCCCATTGCCATCATTGGGTTTTCAGTTAACTGGCCAAATACCGTTTGAATTTGCTCATCTGAAATATCATGCTCTTTCAGTAACGCAATGATTGGGTTCATAATATGTCCTAACTTACTTTTACTAATCGGGCGGCATAGAAGCCATCGAATTCAGTGTTTATGCCAGGCAATAAACTCAGCGATGCCTCTAATTGCCAGTTGGGATTACGGTCTAAAAACTGTTGCACTTGCTGTTCGTTTTCTGCAGGTAAAACAGAGCAGGTTGCATACACTAACTTGCCGCCCACCTTACACATTTGACTATAGCGCTGCAAAATATCGCTTTGCAATGCAATAAGTGTGTCTAAATTTTGCGAATTCAAGTGCCACTTAGTATCTGGGTTACGTTTTAATACACCAAGGCCAGAGCAAGGCACATCTAATAACACCCGATCAAATTTCTCTTTTTGGCGCTTGATGGTCTTATTGTTTTGGATCACCCGAGTTTCAGCTACATGAACACCAGCGCGCTTGGCTCTTTGCTTTAGGGTTTCAAGCTTATGTTCATGTATGTCTAGCGACAATAAGCGGCCTTTATTTTCTAATAACGCGGCTAGGTGCAGGCTTTTACCACCCGCGCCAGCACAAGCATCCACCACCTTATGACCAGGCTTCACCTGTAAAAATGGTGCGATTTGCTGCGAGCCCGCATCCTGCATTTCAAACCAACCGGCCTGAAACGCTTGGGAACGGAATAAGTGACTGTTCGATTCCACCTTCAAAGCAATATGGCTATCGAGTTGCACCTGAGAAACCGTAATGCCCTCTTTTGCCAAAGATTGTTGCAAGCTTTCAAGATCGCACTTTAAGGTGTTAGGACGAATATATTGAATGGCGCTTTGATTTAGCCCCATAGCAATATCTGACCACTGTTCACCAAGCTGTGCTTGAGCAATCTCATGCAACCAGTCCGGCATAGACAATTTCACCGCCTCAGGAGCAGTTTCAATAGATGCACTTAGCGCATCGAAATCATAAGTCTCGGTATCTAACCATTCTGGCAATGTTTGTTGCGTAACGACTTGCGCGGTTAACCAATAGCCAAAACCATCGCGGCTGATGCCATTTTGCTCTTGCACGTATTCCAGCAAACGCTTAAAACGAAAAATATGATAGTAATTGCTGACCACATACTGCCGCTCATCAAGCTGCCATTGGGGATTATTGTGCAATAGTTGTGTTAATGCCTTATCGGCATGAGGAGAACTTTCCAGCACATTTTCAATGCACTCAGACAGAGTTTGAACTAACGAACGGGTAATAGACACGATGCGGTCTCGATTATTGCTAAAGGGCTATTTTAGCCTGCTAAGTACCGGGCATCAATTAGAGTTTATGATTTTTAGCTGAAACCAAAGCTTAACTCATCGGCTAGCTAGCAATGATGGTAAAGGGGGTGAAAACATACCCCCCCTTTAATCCAGCGGTCGTGATTATTTTTCCACAATGACAGAGGTAGAGCCATTACTAATGACTATAAAACGTGTAGCAACGCCACTGACCTGATATGCACCAAATTGCTGCAACGACTGCCCAGTTTGAAATAACACCAATTTGCTGCCATCAGTAGCATAAATACTACCAAGTGTATCCTCATTATTGGCTTGCCAAAGTAGTGTCCAGCCTAATGTGGCCTCAGTGGGTAATAGGCTTTTAGTCTGTTCAGAGTCAACAAAATGGAACTGGGTATAAAATGGCGCGGAAGATGATGTCTGTGACTGCAACTGCGCAAGCAATTCTTCTTCCTGGTCTCTAACCTGCTCAAGCAGCATAAAGTCACTCTCTGCATCTATTTTTCCAAGCCATAGTAGCTCCCCCATGGCAACCACCTCGCTGGCCTGAGTCGCAAATTGGCTGACCCATTCAATGTTCATGGTTGAAGTTTCTTCTAAACGCTGCACTGCTCCTGAAAATATCCTGACCAGTTGTTGCTCATCATCAGCATTTTGCCGAATACTTGAGCTGGTATCAGCGTCGATAAAGTCCACGATGTGTGCTGCTGAACTCACAGCTAATTGATAGCCTAAGCGCTTATCCTCAGTCCAAAACGTCATTAAGCCAAAGCCATTGCTATGTAAAACACCTGTCGCGGTACTTTTGTGGTAGCGCTCATCAAAAGTAAATGTGCCCGAGCTATTGCTACCGTGATGTTGATAAATGTGCGCTTGCTGGTTTTCATCCATTAACTCAACCGATAATAAAGGCCCAGAACGATACAAATCTGGTAGCACGTCCAAAGTTGCAAATGGCTGCTGTAATACCCAGCCATTATCGCCATAACGATAAAGCCCGTCAGACTTTAGCCCTGACAAAACGTCATTGCTTTTACTAAAATCCATGTCCAACGCGCCATCCAGTTCAAGCAAAGAACCAAGCACGAGAGTATTTTCACTATCAATGCGTTCAATGCCATCAGAGCTGACAAACCAAGCGATATCATCATGAAATACAATGGGGGAAATTAACGACTTTGCTTCACTACCAGCCAAAGCCCTGGTGGTGCCATCCGAAAATAGCAGCACGATGCCATTATCGCCATCGATTAAGGTATATTCTACACAACTTAACTGAAACGTATTTTCATCACTGCTATTTAAGCTACATTCTGCAGCACCCGCGACACGAACCAATTCAAACTCACTGATATTATAGGGTTTATCAAGCTCAAACTCGCCGGCCTCATGGAACTCATACTCCTCTCCCGCCACCATCACAGTGACGGCATAAGGTAACGACTCAGGCACCTTGACCATGGCATGATCGGGGGGGCAATTAACAACTAAATTATAATGAGATGGCGACAACTGCTCCTCGTTGTAGCCACACTCTTCATTGCTGAAGTTAACATTAGTAGGAGCTTGGTAAGCTAGTGACCAATGACTTAATGTTTGCTCACTATTGACCGAGTACTCTTCATCAAACCAAGCGAAAGAGACCTCTTCTGCAAAGTCAGCCATATCTACAGTCAATTGCCATAACGTCTCGGCTTCACAGCTAATAGAATATGAGTACTCAGTTGCTGATATTTGCTCATGACTGTTCTCACATACATGGTGCTCTGGGTGTTCAAAAGTCGGGGCTTGGTATGTTGCCGCTGTTTTTGTTAAAACCTGAGTATTGGTAAGGTTATAACTTTCACCCAGCCAATTAAATTTAATTGGTGTAGACACACCAGAGACGGTTACATCCAAAGAAAACTGAGTCTGATTCTCTACTGGTGTAGCGCCGTTCTGCTTATCACCACTTCCACCGCAAGCGCTAAGAAATACACACAAAATCGATATTTTGACTAACTTATTTGTCATTTTCATACTATTTCCTTATGCCGCAATAGTCACATGCATGCGAGCTCATTTACGAAGATTATCGGTTGATCAATTGCTCCTTCAACACAATCGATATTAAGTAATGTTGTTGCCGAAACTTGTTCAATGTCGGTGTGGTAAACTGTAAAATCAGAAATAGTCCGATTTATAAGCCATAAATAATTCGCTTTCAGTATGTAATACCCTTGATGATTAGTCGGAGGCTCAATGTCTTTTGGCGGCAGTAAGATTGGCGGCATTGGAGAGTGACATACTTTGCCTTCCACTGAATGAAGGCACAATGGGCTGCTTTGGTCGTATTGTTGCGCAATGGCAGGAAATCTATCAGTTACTTCACTTCCCCATTTATTTTCAAGTTCATCTCTCGACGGTAAAAAAACTTTTCTTGGTGCGTTTAATAATTCAATTCTCGCTGCAGTTGAAAGCATTGAAGGGTGGCTTACGAATGTAAATAGATACTTTTGAAGCCTGTTTTTGATGCTAGACTCGACCCTTAACTTCTGAGTTAATGAAAATGCACTTTGACTTTGTGTACGATCTTTGAAGTAGGTAATTTTTACACCAGCACGCTCAGCTATTGCGTGTGCAATAAACTCATTAACTTCAGTTAAAGATAACCTCCAACCAGTGCGCTTAATTTTAGGCCTCAATACATCAGAAAGTTGTAACCAGTCAATTCGGTATTTTGCATCTAACTTCCTTGAATAAGTAGGCAGCTGCCATTCGATAGCAAACTGAATTAGGCCATCCCAGCTAGTGCCACTTTCTAATAAAGTATTAATTGCATACTCCCAACCTGGAAGCGCTTTACCTGAAAAGGGTAACTTTTGCCCTATGTTACCTGGCTGCGCTAATGTGCTTTCAAACTCACTAAGAAAGTCCACAGCTAACCACTCTCCAGTTTGGCTTTTTGCTTTGCAAACGGGTATAACTATGGTGCCTGACGGGTTGCTCCATGTTTCCTCAGTACAATTAACCTGCAAGCGGCCCTCATTATCCAATAAAAACCCCGCAAGTATAATCCGGGTGTTTGCAGCTATAGCTTCCACGGGCTGCAGGTTGAAACCTTTTAGCAAAGCTTCAAGTCGCAAAGCCGAAAGGCGGTTATTCCGAGTTAGTGAGTTAAACTGCCCAGCAAATGATATCGAGTTTAAGCCATTAAATGGTCCAGATAATATTTGTTCTGATGACACCGAAAATACTGGCCTACCTCCAGCAGAGTCAAGACTCGCAACTTTTGGGATATACCAGACAAGATTAGAATTATCGGAGTCAGCAAATAAATGAAATGCGTTTTGACTATCAATTGAAAAATAGCCAGAAACGTCTTTGACACTGGGGCTGATAGGTATGGCCAAGCTGGTCACAGAAAAAACCATACTCATTATTGCTATTGCTAAAGTCCTAATTAACATAATCTCTTTCCTTGTTGATTGTTACAGCCGCTCTTAATCCAGCGGCCTACTAATTCTATAATTTGGGGGTGCAACGCTGCCCCAGTCATTGGCATCCCAGGCACACTTGCACCAATACCAACATCTTGCTCGGCTTGCCTTATCTTCAAACGGTAATATAGGCTTTTGCCATTGCCATTTTTCAGGTACTCAGCTAAGCCAATGCTAGATGTATCAAACCTTTGTTTTGCCCGGCCTTCGATACCATGACAATGCACGCAACCGCTATCTCTCCAAATTCCTTTCCAAACATACTGCCTTTCACTGCGGTTTAATGGGGAACTAGGTATTCTTGACCACTGCTTTTCAATGGCGGTTAGCTTGGCATCGACTTCCTCTTCGAGCTTATTACGTGAATGCGTGAAGTATGCCTGTAACGCTGCGGCTTGGTCTTGAGATAAACGGTAAGACACATGAGACTTACCCGAATGTTGATACTGCAAAAGGTACTCTTTTGCATACAACGACATGCTTGCTTGAGCAACACCGTCTTTGAGACCATGGCATGCCGCGCATGTCTGCTCATAGAGTAGCTCGCCTTTTTTGATAACGCGTAGCTCTTGGCTAACAGACTCTGAACTGACTTCGATACTGAGCGCTTTAATATCAACAAGCGATATGGCAGGGTAAGCCATCATGCTGATGGCTCGACACTCCCCTTCACTGCAACTAGCGCTTGGCCTCCGCAGGAAATTAACCAAGCCCTGGGCGTGATATTTTACGCCACTGCTGGAACCTAGATGTAACGGCGCCTCAAGATATGGCATTGGATGCTTAACTAAGTTGCGTAAACGTTCATCTGAAACTGGTAAAGTAAGGTACCTAGGATCGGGTTGCTTAGTGACAAGGTTATGCCCTACTTCATGTATTTCAGCGTGACAGCCATAACATTGGTTGTCTTTCCAGCGACCAAAACCACTTTGAAAACGCCCTGGTGGCTGTACTCTAACCTCAGTGTGACAACCTAAGCACTCTTCAGCTGTGCTTGTAAGCATTGCACTATTGCTGCTTAGCACCAGTGCAATATACGAATAGCTCAACATCACTACTGGTTAGCTCGGGTATCGACGTTAACCACGACTTCACCAGAACTTGGCGAAATTTCAATGGGTTGATCAACGTCATTACTATTGACCTGCACCCCGCCTGTAAACCTTATAGAGAAAAGCTTCATAAAGCGCTTCCAATCATTTACAGACAAACTCTCTCCTGGGGTTGCGTTGCTACGAAACGCTTCGGCTGGAGAATTCCTAGAGTAAAATACAACGTCTAATAAATCGCCGCTATACTCCACACTGTTGTCTAATGGATCTGGGGGAGACGCAACCAAAGCATTTTCATTAAGCAAATCGGTGATAATACGAGGAGCATCTAAATATACGGGCTCAGAACGAGTGCTTTCAATTGAGTACCAATGGTTTAAAACATTATTTGCATTCAAATAGTCCATAAGTTGAGCTTCAACGGCACTGTTTGACGGTTTCAAATAGGTTATACTCAGCCAACACAGGCTTGGATAACCGGATGGTTTTCTCTCTAATTGATAGTTTAGGTTTAGCGCTTCTAACTTAGCGACTAACCCCTTGGTCTCGATGCATAATTGTGCATTGGTAGGAATAAGATTTTGCCGCTCATCAATAATATTATTTTGCTGTACAAAATGAGTATATTTGCCATTATCTTGTGCTTGCGGATATGCCCGTATCGATATTTTATTAAAGTAGGGGTTTATTCTCGTCGGTGGAGTAACATCTTGCTTTAATGTCGTATACCAAAAAATGCCAGCGTTGATTTCAGTTCCTTTTAAAGGCGCATAAATAAAACCATCCTGCTCCGTTTTTACACTAAAATCCACATCATCTAACGTCAAGGCATGACTATTTTGCAGTGATAATAACCCTGCGATCACGACAATAAAAATGCGTTTCATAACAATCTCCTTTTTGATAAAGCTGAGCGTTACCTCAGCTTTTTGTCCTTGGTACTATTGTCCAATAATGTCTCGACACGCTGGATCGTCCATATCCCATGTAACTGGGAGGCCAAATCCGCCTTTACTACATTGAATAGTCATATTGGTCGATGCATTACTGATCTTAGAGCCAGGATTCCAGGTTAAATACCTTGACTCATTGCGGCGGAAAACCAATTTTTCGTAATTTGCTCTGAGCGTAAACACAGCGCCGCTAGGTTCATTATCTACATTTCCTAACTGTGACTGACCAAAGTCTCTGAGCTCTATAAATAACTCATCGCGAATTGACTCGTACAACGACTGCACAGCTTGATCAAACTGGGCAATATTAGTGGGATTTTCAGAATAACTACCATCTGGCTGTTTATATTCGATGGTAATGCCCGTTTGACCATTTTGGTTATCGAGCAAGCGTCTGAAGAAAGTTTCGATCTCAGCCTCTACACACGAATTTAAATGCACCGCAGTGTAAGTACTTGCTTGCTGAAAAACGCGTTCCCAATCAATGTTAATGCGAGCAATTTGAGTTCTGGCATGGGTGGTGAGCTGCCAATCCGTGGTTGCTTGAATATTGGCATCCCAGTTTGCACCGGCCATCATAATTTGACGAATCTCAGGCGTCGCATTTGGTGTTGTCACTAATTGAAATGGAATATAAGTCGAAGTGGAAGAGAAGCCATCGGGCGCCATGGATTGAAAACTAGCAACCACATCCGTTGGTTGCATATTGCCGTCATCGTCTAAGGCGTAGCATTTGGGTACTTGGAACTCAACGCCATTAAGACTACCTGTTTCCATCTCACACTCAACATGCGCTCTACCGCTATTGTCGAAATATATATCGCTGAGCATAAACCGAGTTTTAGCATGCTGAGCAGGTGCAGGCGCTACACGCCAGCCCCGCTCCTGAGCTTCCGATTTTAACCGTAACAGTGCACCACGGTTACCAGTGGTGTCAAACGCACCACCGATTACCGCTTGCTCTAAACCAGCCCAAATACCGTAAGGTGAAACTCGCGATAACACCGATAACCGCGGCCTTGGTGAACTGGTATTAGCACCATTAATGGCTATTTGCCCTTCTTTGGGCACATACCAAACTAGCTGATTATCTTGAGTATCAGCATATAAGTTAAATTTTCTTTGTGTGTCTGCACTAAAAAAGCTCGAAATGTCTTTTTCATCATGAGACATGGGGACAGCTTGAACATGCATAGAGGTCATGACCAGAGTCATCAAAAACACACTCTGACTGTACTTTGAAGTGTTCATACATTATTCCTTATGTATCTAATTTATAAGTTGCAAATCAACTTTTTCGCCACTTCCTAGGTCTGTTGAGGAACATACATCCACATCACTTGGCGAGCTTTAAGTAAAGCACAAAAAACAAAATATTTACACAAAACCAACCTTAAAGTCACAAACAAAATACGAACCAACTGAAATCAAATGATTTTTATTTTTAAGGCAAGTCGAGACGAGTTTGAATAAGGCTCGCGTCTTTCGCCGTTACTTTTTCCAGAGAATGTCGTGAACCATTGTAAACAACAAGAGTATCTATATGATTTTATTTAAGTTAAATCGTCTCATATTATTTTGAGTCACCTAACCTTAGTGATAAAGTAAACTCAATCACATTAATGCTTCAATCAATTTGAAAGGTCAAAGGCCTCGCTAGTAGCGTTAAAGGTTTCTTATCTAAAGTACGACGCAGAAAAAAATTTATCTTATCTGCATTGATAAAGGTGATTTTACATTGGCTGGACGAGGAAACTCATAGACCATTTCTCCGCTACAAACATAAACTGTTTACGTATTCAAATTGATATTAATTAAAAATAAAACTCAAGGAAATTTTATGTTCAAAAAAGCTTTAACCTTATCAGTTGCACTCGCGCTGACCGGTTGCAATACTTCTAATGAATCAACGCACTCAGAGACAATGTCACAAAATCAACCAGCACCAATCAATTACCCAGAAACCAAAAAAGAAGCTGTTGTTGATACATACTTCGGGCATAAAGTAGCTGACCCATATCGCTGGCTGGAAGACGATATGAGCGAAGAAACAGCTCAATGGGTGAAAAATCAAAATAAAGTAACTTCAACTTACCTTGAAGGTATCCCCTACCGTGATCAAATAAAACAGACACTAACCGACTTAATGGACTATGAAAAAATAGGATCCCCATTTCAAAGAGGTGAGTACACTTACTTTTTCAAAAATGATGGGCTACAGAATCAATATGTGCTTTATCGCAAGCTCAATGACGGCGAGCCTGAAGTATTTCTCGATCCCAATACCTTTAGTGATGATGGCACGACCTCATTAGGTGGCTTAAGCTTTACCGAGGATGGTTCCTTGCTAGCTTATCAGATCTCTGAGGGAGGTAGTGACTGGCGTAAAGTTATCGTCTTAGACACAAAGACCAAAGAGCAGGTAGGTGAAACACTAGTAGATGTAAAATTTAGTAATATTTCTTGGTATGGTAATGAAGGATTTTATTACTCTAGCTACGACAAGCCAGAAGGCAGTGAATTATCTGCAAAAACCGATCAGCACAAAGTCTATTATCATAAACTTAATACGCCACAATCGTCAGACAAGATAGTCTATGGTTCAACTGCTGATGAGAAACATCGTTACGTTGGTACTCAGGTAACAAAAGACAAACGATACTTATTCATTTCAGCTAGCGTTTCCACTTCAGGGAACAAGCTGTTTATGAAAGACCTCACTAAACAAAACAGTCCTCTTGTCACTATTTTAGATAATACCGATTCCGATACCTACGTTTTAGATAATAAAGGCAGTAAACTATTTTTAGTTACCAATCTAAACGCTCCCAATAAAAGAATAGTTACGGTTGATGCAGCGACCCCCACTCCAAGCAATTGGCAAGACCTTATTCCTGAAACGAAAAACGTGCTATCCGCTAGTATCGGTGGTGGCTATATTTTTGCCCGTTACATGGTAGATGCAGTGTCTCAAGTCAAGCAATTCGACAAGCAAGGGAACTTGGTTCGCAATATTGAATTGCCAGGCGTTGGTTCTGCATATGGCTTTGCTGGTGAGAGTGGCGATGAGGTGCTGTACTACTCATTTAGTAACTACAAAACGCCCACGACATCCTACAAGTTCGATACAAAAACGGGACAATCAGATATTTATCAACAACCCGAGATAGACTTTGAACCAGATAACTATGAGTCCAAGCAAGTGTTTTATACTTCAAAGGACGGTACCAAGGTGCCAATGATCATTACTCATAAAAAAGGGGTCGAGCTTGATGGAACTAACCCAACTATTCTCTATGGTTATGGCGGCTTCAATGTTAGCTTAACACCTTCATTCAGCTCTTCACGAGCGGCTTGGCTTAAGATGGGTGGTGTCTATGCCGTTGCCAATATTCGTGGTGGCGGCGAATATGGCAAAACTTGGCATAAAGCGGGAACGCAATTGCAAAAACAAAATGTATTTGACGACTTTATCGCAGCCGCTGAATACTTAATAGAGAAAGACTACACCTCAAGCGAAAAACTAGCAGTGAATGGTGGCTCCAATGGTGGTTTATTGGTGGGTGCTGTCATGACTCAACGTCCTGAGCTATTTAAAGTAGCGCTACCAGCTGTTGGTGTACTCGATATGCTTAGATATCACACCTTTACCGCTGGTGCTGGTTGGGCTTATGATTATGGAACGGCAGACCAAAGCGAAGAAATGTTTAAATACCTGAAAAGCTACTCACCAGTTCATAACGTTAAGTCAGGAGTACACTACCCTGCTACGCTTATAACAACTGGTGACCACGACGATCGAGTTGTACCAGCTCATTCATTTAAGTTTGCTGCTGAACTACAAGATAAACAGTCAGGTAGTAACCCAACACTTATACGCATCGAAACTAACGCAGGTCATGGTGCCGGTACGCCTACTAGTAAAATCATTGACCAATATGCCGATATTTTTAGTTTCACTCTGCACAACATGGGAGTGAAGTCACTATAACTTTTTGCGCAGTAGGGCTATTTTTAGAGCCCTACTGCGCTAATTAACTTTTCACAAAAGTGCAGGTTATACCAGTTGAACTAATACTCCAACACCTTGAAAAGTGAAACCCATCAGCTCCGCTAAAGAGCTTCTTTGATTCAACCCCAACTATAATCCAAACCACTGTACTACACGCTCAACCACAGCAAGTTACTATTTATCCACTTAGCAGACATGGACTGAAAAAGCCTGTATTGAATTAATTTAAAGCTGGTGCGAGCAAAAATGTGAACCTAAATACCTAAGTGCTTGCAGACTCACTTAAAACAGGACGAAGAGCACTCTGAGGTGTAACCCTCTCATTTTATACAGCAGTTATTCAGGGTTTAGACCTTGTACAGCCGCATTATCAAAAGGGCGTACTGCAACCAATAACAATTAGTGCTGCATGGCAGAGTATATTTCTAAAAAACTATACGACAACCTAGGATGCTGAATAGGCATTTTATTGAGCACTCGCACCTTTTTTAATCTGAGCCTGAGATCAAAGTCGACAACGGAGGTCATTAGTACTTTTGCAGAATTATCAACAGAGGTTTAAGGGAGCATTTTGCAGTCCCGGTTGGCAGCATAGCTACAGTGTGACACTTGATGCTGGGCTACTGCCAACAGGCAATGAACAAGACATCAAGTAATTAAACTTGGCAATCAATTACTCACTAGGCGGACTACTGATGGTAAACGAGAGAAATTAAGATCTAGTCTTATTATTGAGACATGATGAGAAACACTGGCAACCGGTGTGATCAGCAGACTGGTACTCAGCAGGTCTTCACTTGGACTGACTGTAACTCGACCAGCATATAGCTCTGTCATGGCAGAGCAGGTACCAAAACACGAATAATCAGCATCGAAGAAATAATGAAGAGAGTCTACGCTAACTTTTACGTTAATTCTGCCACTAAAAAACCTTATAGCATCATTCTATTCACACATATTTACATATGAATAAACATTTAATTGACAACCAATCTGTAAAAATAAACACTTATCAAACTTATAGAAAGTAAGTCTTTTAAATTAAAGGAATTAAAATGAAAATGAAAAACCTCGCTGCGCTTCCTCTTGCTCTAGCTTCATTAAGCGTGATGTCACAAGAACTTCCATACGACTGCAGTTACTCCAGTTATGAGTCCACGCAATTAGAGCTTCATGCATTACCAGATGCTATCGACGCCGGCTGGGGCTATTATGGTTCTCAATCTTGGACTAGCCTAGGTTCATTTTTATGGTCTTTGACGAGTTTGACAACTGGTGATAGCTTCAAATTGTCAGGTCCATCCTATGTATTAAAGGGAAACAGCTATCGCTTTAAAGTTGACCTTGACTTCCTTGACCTGAATGACAAATTACGTGATGTGAGCTTCTACAATTCCGAGAACGGACTTTTAGGAAATGACCGCACTAACTGGGATTCAAATGCTTATTTTAACATGGACTTTTCATATACTTATGGAGCAGCTTTAGTATGGGCACGTTCAAGTAGTAGATGTCAAGCAATCCCAGTGATGGTACAGAATGCACCAAAGATAACCTACGCAACTACACCATCAATTACAGGCGGTAAAGTTAGTACGAAAGTTAGTTTTGAACTAGACCAATATTCCAAAGCGATGGTGTCAAATTCAGATGTTAGAGTAACGCTTACATTAAAAGACGAACTCTATTTGACCTCAAAAAGCACATCAGTTTCTTTCTCGAATGGCGGTATGCTGAGAGGCTCAAAAACTATTACAGCAACACCTCATCGAGGTGGTGGTATATACCAGGTTAAAGTTACCATAAATGATGGCACTTATAGCACTAGTCGGAATATTGGCTGGGTGAGAGTACCAGGCGACACGACCCCACCTTGTCCCCAGTGCAAGCCGTTATAAGCTGAACTTTTTAGCAGGTATGTGACCAATATACCTGCTAAATACTTAATGCGTAAGACATGATATCGATTGGTCTATACCGTTTTATGCTAAGAACTATTCAATATACCGAAACTGAGGTATAGATTTTTTCACAGATAAAAGCGCCAGCAATTATTATTAAAACTATCTCTTCCACTATGCGCTTAAATGATGGTGGGTGTCTCCGTTAACCCTGTCATTGTCTAAGCTTGACAACGGTTTTCCGACTTCGATTAAACAGTGCGTTAGCGTGAGGATAGCTAGAAAGTTATCACTTCCATGATGATGGACTTTCCTTTGCGGTTCAAAGTAAACGTAGCAATAAGACTATTTACAACAAAACGTTGAGCTATCAGTCGTCGAGCACCAAAAATCAATACAGTTTACGAGTAAAGGCAAACAATATTTGCTAGTTAAGTCTAAGTATCTAGGAGGGAGCCTTATTGTTTATCGCTGCGCCCAGCTCATTTTAAAAACCAGTTATAACGCGTATCTGGTTAACATAATTTAATTGCTGATGGATTCTATCCGTGCTTTTTCTACATACCCTGAGCGTAATTATTAATGTTCCTTGGTATTTCCCCTAAGAAGATAGGCAAGCGTTAAAGACTACCTACCTTCTTAATTCAGCCTACTATTGCTGCACCAATTGCCAAGGCCCCCAGCTACCTGCAACAGGGGTGTCACCTTGGGTCCACCATTTCGCCTTAAACACTAGGCCCTCATAACTAACTTGGTCGTCTTTTACATACACACTGGTGGCATCCCAAGCAGGCACTTCGCCCACAGGAGGCTCTGTAGGTTCAGTGGGTAACTCATCCACGACTCTCACTTGCGGCCAACCAGCATGAGATTGGTAAAAGTTCGTCACACACTTTTCGTAATCGCCAGGGACCAAAGCGGAATAAGCCGTTTGGTAGCCCACCAGTTTACATTCAAAAGAGAAACCTCCAGGTCTATCTGGGTAGTAGGCCCAATCTCCTTCCCAGTTGGTGTATAAAACATCGCTTGCGCCATCCAAGTTCAGGCTGCCATAAGGCGTTTGTTGCCAGCAGGTGTCTTCTTCGTCGCTGGCAATGGCGATATTGTAGTGGTGTGAGAGTCCTTGCCAGTAACGAATACGATTAACCGGCTGGCCTTTATCTTTATTTTGCGCACCGCATTCAATACCCCCGTTAATAATATTTATCGTGGTACCAAAGCCATAACCAATACCAGCATCCACCTCACGCTGCGATGGTGTCCAAGTTCTGTCGATAACATGCAACATGGCAGGTTTAGGCGCCTGTGGGGTTAAGAAAAACCAAATCGCTGAAGCCAAGTTTAACCAAGAATCAGCCACCAACCCTGGATTATTAAGCAGCACGGTAGCGTCGCCATCAAACATCACTTCGCTGAACGCACCATAGTTAAAGTGATAAGACAGTTGTTTAGCACCGCGACCAAAGTAACCTTGGCCTTCACCACATGGCCAACGCCGAGTTTGCCAGTTATCTTGACCACATCCTGTGGTATAGCCTTGCTCTCCTTCAGACCACCCCATTTCACGTACGTGAACCAACGCCTGCTGCCACTCTTCAAGGCCCAATGGGTTGTCAGAGACATTGCCTTTACTAATATGACCACCGGTTTCTTGAGCAAAGTGAGCAAATGCGGTGATGATAGAGCGTTTACAGATGGCATCGGCATTTCTGCCATCGCTGTAGTCACCACAAAATGCGGGAAACTTGCCAATTGCTCGTAAGAAACGGGTGTAGGTGTATTCTGGCGCCGCCATTTGGGTTAAAAACTGCCACTGCTGCTGACCAAACACTCGCTCCGCTCGTTTTACATTCTCGGGATTACTTGCAAGACCTGGCGCAATCGCCTCAACCACGGCGTTGTCACGCGCTTCAAGGGCTTTTGACCAAATGGCATACATGGGGTCGAGCGTTTTGCTGGTTTTCGCAGCGTTGAGCTCGGCGCGTGAGACAATATACCCATCTGGGTTGTTAGGGTCAGGCTGAGGGTTCATCGCCACAGCAAGCGAGCTGTTCAGTGCCACTAGGGCAAGCGTGATAGAAGTTACTTTATTCATTTTTTATCCTTTACATGTTGTGATCGGTACAAAACACCGATTAAACAATTATTAACAAAATGACATCGCTGTCAAATCTACTTTCTTTACCGCCACGCTGGATTTTTGTTTTTGCTGTATATATGCCCGTGGTAAGCTTAAACGTCGACGCAGTTCATAAATAGATACCGATAAAAGAATAAATAAAGAGGCTAATCATGCAGATACTTCCATTACAAGCCGAACATTTTGCTGCCGTTATCGAGTTAGGTAATCTGGTTCATGGCGACAATTACCTAGATGCACAGGGCATTGAAAAAATGTATCAGCAAGGCATGAAAAATGGCATTAACGCCTCTTTTGTTGCACTCGGGGACGATGGCGAGTTACTGGGCTTTAGAACCACCTACAGTGCAGGCCAATGGTTTATCGATAAATGGAGTTCACCTGAGCTATGGCCTGTTACAGCGGCAGATATGGCGTACTTCAAGTGCATTGCTGTGGCGCCACAGGCACAAGGCCTCGGGATCGGACCGCAACTGTTACAACATGCTGTGGATGCGCTGCGTCAACAAGGCGCAAAAGCAGGCGTTGCCCACTTGTGGAAGCAAAGCCCAGGCAACGGCGCAGTAAAGTATTTTACCAAGGCAGGCGGCCGCTTAATTAAGTTACACGATGACAAATGGTTAGACGATTGTATTCACCATGGCTACGTCTGCACTCTGTGCGGTAACGAGTGCCACTGCCAAGCAGCAGAAATGGTGTTGGAGTTTTAGTATGACAAGCTTTGACCCCCTCTCACAGCCACATTGCCAAGGCCAAGCGTTTGCTGATAGTTATTGGGCCGCAACATGCGATCTTGGTAAGCCTTGCGCGGCATTAGATAAACCGTTGCAAGTGGATGTTGCAGTTATTGGCGGCGGCTTTACAGGCTTATTAACTGCGTATCATTTGGCCACCAGCTATCAGCAAAGTGTGGCGCTGTTTGAAGCCAACCAAGTTGGCTTTGGTGCCAGTGCTAGAAATGCCGGGTTTGTGCTACCCAGTACCGGGCGCCTTGGTTACAGCCAACTTGCCAAACTCTATGGCTTAGACGTGAGTAAAGCCATCTATCAAGAATACAATCAGGCCGTAACTCAGGTGCGTAACCACATAACGTCGCAGCAAATAGATTGTTCCGTGCAGCCATCAGGCTATCTCAAAGTCGCCCATAATCAGCACGCCTTTAACCTACTTAAGCAACAAGCAGACTTTTTAAGCAACACTATGGGCTCAAGCAGCCATCAGCTGTTATCCAAACAGCAGCTGGCCGAGCACTACATGCAAAATCAACAAGGGTTTGGGGCACTACGCTTTGATAATGCCTTTGGCATTCACCCATTAAAGCTATTAATGGGCTATAAATCGCAAGCACAGCAAGCCGGTATTCAACTTTTTGAAAATAGCCTAGTTAGCCAGCAGCACAACCACAATGGCCAGCATCAACTTAACGTCAACGGCCATCAGGTCACGGCTAAAAAGCTGGTGATTGCCGCGAATGCTTATGCTCAACGTGACTTTTCGCCACTGACTCAAGGGCGCTACTTGCCTATTCTAAGTAGTATTATTGTCACCGAACCACTTAGCCATGAGCAATTAGCCGCCCATGGCTTACTCACTGAGCAAGTGGTCATGGATACCCGAAGGCTAAAATATTATTATCGTCGTTTGCCAGATAACCGTATTTTATTTGGTGGGCGTGGCGCCGTGTTTGGTCACGATCAAGATAATATTAAGTATCAGCGTAATCTCGAGAAGGCACTGAAAGACTGCTTCCCTGCTCTGCCATTCAAAACCCACTACTTTTGGAGCGGTTACATTGCTGCCGCTTTAGACGACATTCCCCATGTCTATGCTGAAAACAACACCGGTTATGTCTTGGGTTACTGTGGCTCTGGCGTTGCTTTTAGTGCCCAAGCAAGTATGCGTTTGGCGCAGCAGTTGATGGGGGAAAGCGTGCCCAATCTGCCAATTTACAACAAACCATTGCCCAAATTTCCACTTCCCCAGCTCCGGCGCTTTGGGCAGTTGGCGTATTATCAATACGCCCAACTTATGGACAGGGTCAGTTAATCAAATTGCGCTTTAATTTTTAAAATTTCTGGTAAGTTTTCTGCCAATAGCGCCACCAACTTGGGATCAAAGTGCAGTCCACTTTGTGATTGAATAAATGCCATCGCTTTCTCTATAGGCCATGCCTCTTTGTATGGCCGCTTTGAGGTTAAGGCATCAAACACATCAGCAAGAGCGCAGATCCGCCCTTCGATGGAGATCTCTTCCCCCTGCAAACCTTTTGGATAGCCGCTGCCATCGTACTTTTCGTGGTGCTCCATCGCCATCAGATAGGCAAGGCGTACCAGTTTTGACTCTGAACCGGCAAGAATATTGGCACCAAGTTCCGCATGTTGCTTCATGATTTCATACTCTTGCGCGTCTAAACGCCCAGGTTTTAATAAAATACTGTCTGCTATTCCCACCTTACCAATGTCGTGCATGGGCGCTGCCAACATTAAATCCTCAGCATATTCTTCTGATAGCCCATAAGCTTTGGCAAGCACATAACAATAGCGACTCATTCTGGCAATGTGCTGACCCGTTTCATTGTCCTTGTACTCAGCAGCTTGAGCTAAACGTTGCATCAGCTCGACATAGGCCTTTTTTAACTCCGCCGCACTCACCAAAGACAAATGCGTTTTCACTCGGGCACGAGTAATGGCCGGACTAATTGGTTTGGTAATGTAATCGACTGCACCAAGTTCAAAGCCTTTTGCTTCATCAAACTCTTCACTCAAAGCGGTAACAAAAATAATTGGGATATGGGCAGTGCGACTGTTTTGCTTGAGCTTGGCACACACTTCAAAGCCGGTCATGCCTGGCATCATCACATCTAATAAAATCAGGTCAGGGCGCTCTTGGGAGGTAAGCTCAAGGGCAAGCTCACCCGATTTGGCAAACTTTAAACGATATTCTGCTGCCAGGGTTTGTCTTAACACCTGAAGATTGGTTGCCTCGTCATCTACCGCTAATATGAGCGGTTTTTGCTCGTTACTCATTACGATTCGCTTCCCATGAGTTGTGCTACTATGTGCTCTGCACGCTGAAAATCAAAATCATCCAAAGCATGCTGTAATAACTCAATATCTCGATGATAACTTGGTGGGGCACTCTCTCTGAGCGCCACAATAACTTCATCTTCTACTTGCGCCGCCAACACCATGGCTTTAATGCGGCTAAGTGAGTGCTTAAATTGCTCAGCATCTCCTTGAGTCAGTGCCGCGGTTACGGTGTTTTCGTCGCTAACACCCACCACATCATCTAGCTGCTCAACAATGTTGGCCAGCTTAGCCCGTAATCGCTCATCTAAACATTTGCTGCGCTCTGCTTGGGATAAACTATCTGCTAGGGTTTCTAACGCCAGGTTGCTAGCAATGCCTTTGAGAGTATGTACACTCTCAAGCGCAGCGGCATCGAGTGGCGTCACATGCGACATTAAGGCGATAACATCGGCTCGCTTACCCTGCCAAAAGCGCGACAACTCGGCCAAAAAGCGTGGTTCATCACCCCATAAGTTAATGGCTCTAGCACGGTTGATCAGCTGCTTGGTTATAGCCTGACGCCCTTGCTGGCTCTGCTCAGGCACTTTCAAGCCAAGTACTTTGGCGATGGTTCGGGTTAGTTCCTCTAACACCAACGGCTTTGAAGCAAACGCCACCATTCCGGCTTGCTTAGCAGCGGCTCGGTCTTCACCCAGTACGCTGGCAGTCAGCGCGATGATCGGGGTTGCTTTGCTTGAGGTTTGTTGCTGCCAAGCTTTAATCTTGCGTGTTGCCTCTAGGCCATCACATCCAGGCATATGAATATCCATTAGGATCACGTCATAGTTACCTGCTTTTACTTTGTTTAACGCTTCCGCACCATCATGAGCAACGTCAATCGTATGGCCATGTTTAGATAACAATAATTGCAATAGCTCGGTATTTTGTTGGATATCATCGGCCACCAAGATGCTTAACGGTGGTATCTCAACTTGCTGATAATTATTGCTGTTTGTGAGTGTTGCAATCTGTTTCAAGGGCACGGTAAAGCTAAATATTGAGCCCTTGCCCAGTTCACTCTGCGCCCAAATTTCCCCTTGCATTAATTCCACCAGCTGGCGGCTAATCGTTGTACCGAGCCCTGTGCCACCATAATTGCGACTCATACTGCCGTCGGCTTGCTCAAACGGGTTAAAAATCGCCTCTAAGCGGTTTTTCTCGATGCCAATACCTGTATCGTGTATTTCAAATAATAACCCTTTGTCGCCATTTGCACGAACACACAACTTCACACAGCCTTGGTTAGTAAACTTAATGGCATTGCCCAGTAAATTCACCAGTATTTGTCTGAGCCTGTCGGGGGCTCCGTGGTAATACTGATGTAGGTTTGGGCTTATTTCCAGCTCTAACGCCAAGCCTTTCTTTTTCGCCTGATACCAAAACGTCGACACAACATTATCAACCAGCTCAGAAACACAAAAGTCCGCTTCCACCAAGTCCAACTTACCTTGCTCTAATTTGGCAGAGTCGAGAATGTCATTAAGCAAGTGGAGTAATGCTTTGGCACTAGTTAAAATGGTATGCACATGCTTGCTTTGCTCTGGTTGCAAGGGCGAATCTTTCAGTACCTCGCTAAATCCTAAAATAGCATTCATGGGAGTTCTTATCTCATGACTCATATTAGCTAAGAATGCCTGCTTCGAGGCCGCAGCACTCTCGGCGATACGCTTAGCTGTACGTAACTCGTCTTCCATTGATTTGCGCTCACTGATGTCCAGTAGCACGCCGGCAATACCCGCCACTTTGCCCTGCTCATCAAATTCAAATGAGCCCTTATCTAACACCCACTTTATTTCTCCCGCACGATGCTTAATACGATACTCCAAAGAGTAGCTCCCCTTACCACTTTGTAACGCTTCGTCTATAACATCACGAACATAGGTTTTATCCTCATGATGCAATAACGCCTCAAACGTGATGGTATTGGCAATAAACTCTTCGCTACGATAGCCGGTTAGCTCGGCAACGATTGGGCTAACAAAAGACATGCTCCATTGCTCGTCAATTTTACAGCGAAACGCAACACCAGGCATATTGTTAAGCAAGGTGCGGTGACGCGCTTCTTGCTCTTTAAGTGCCTGTTGCATTTGTTTTTGTACGGTTAAATCGGTAATAAAGGCAACAAAGAAAGAGGCCTGATTTTTAAGCTTTACTTCACCCACACCTAATCGTACAGGCACTAAAGTACCGTTTTTGTGTTGTGTGGTTATTTCACTCCCCACGGCACTAAACTGCTTGATTTCGGCACTACTGAGTGGCCCTCGAACGCCGCTGTGTTGCGGCAGTAAAATAGCAATGTTTTGTCCCAACAACTCTCTTTCTTGATAGCCTAAAATATCGCTCACTACGGCATTGCAACTTTGGATATTGGCTTGACTATCGATGGTAATAATACCATCCACTGCGGTTTCAAAAATGGCCTCTAGACGCGACTCATTAGCGGCTTTATCACTGGCAACTGCACGGTATTTACTGGCCGTATGCACCAACGCCGACAGTGCACTAATAATAATGCTCATGGCGGCGACGAATAGCGCTAAAGACTGATTGTGTTGACTTTGTATTTGCTGATCGAGGATGGGGCTGTCGGCGACAAAACGCGCTGCCGCCATACCAGTGTAGTGCATTCCTGAAACAGCAGCGCCTAAGATCACCGCACATAATAGCCGCACTGCATTTTGATTATATTGTTCACTCACGCGCCGGAGTTTGGCGCGAAATTGAATCGCCACAAATGCCAAACTAACAGCAACCACAATAGAAAGGCTGAATATACCAGGGTCATACTTCAGGCTCGGACCAAGCTGCATGGCCTCCATACCAGCGTAATGCATAACCCCAATCCCGGCTCCTAATATCAGCGCCGCGCCGCCTTTTTGCGTAAGTGTAGGACTAGGCTTGGTGATGACTTCAAATGCACTCCAGCAGGCAATCAAAGCCGGAATAACAGAAGCCCCAGTAAGCCAGGGGTCATAACTTATCTCGACACACAAAGAAAACGCCAGCATACCAATGAAATGCATGCTCCAAATACCACCGGCCATGGCCACTGCACCGCCGAGTTTTGCCAAACGGCTGATACTACTGGTTTGATTTTTTTCAGCAAAATCAATTTGGATTAAGGTGAAAAACGAAGCGATGATGGCCACTATCACCGACACCACTACTAAGGTGTAATCGTAGGCACCATTGACCAATAACTCAGGAGCAGGATTAGTAATAAAAAGAGAACTCAGCATAACGTCATAAATGGATCCAGATTCACCGAGTTTAGTCTGCTAAGCGTCAGTTGCACAGGAAAAAACGATGCCTCTGCGAATTTTTAAGGTGATTGACGCCATACTCAACGCAACGAGTATCAGCGCTCATACCCTACTAGCTCAGCATAACCTTCCCCAGTAAAGCCTCCGGAAGCGCTCACCCGGCCCTCCCAGTAGGGAATGGTTAAGTTATTGCGTGAATTTGGGTTTCGACTGTGAATATCAATGGCAGCTCGATGGTCTAACTTGAGCCGCCACCTAGTGGGATAACGGTGCCCCGAAATATCTGTGGTAGCCGTTACTTGCAGGTTTATCTCCTTGGCTGGGATGTGTTTGCTACTCCCGTTTTGACTAATTTCAGTACCGCGACAGTCTTGATATCGTTGTTGTTCATCGCGAATACAAAACACCATCAATGCTCCTTGCGCCGGGTCTTGGTGGCGCAAACTAAACCAGTCCCAACCACTTTGCTCTGGGTCAATAAAGGCCGCTGACCACTCGCGGTCTAACCACGCTTGGCCTTTCACTTGATGCACTTGGCCATCAAAGTGAATACGTCCCGTCACTTGCAAAAACGGATAACTGTAGTAATAAGAAGCGTGGCCCTCGGCTGTTTTTTCGCTGTAACCGTTATCGCCGTGTAATACTCTAGGGCTGTTTTTGAGCGTCAATGCTATTTGCTCAGAACCTGTATTAGCCTGCAACTCCAACTGTAAAAAGGCATCGCCGCGACTTTGCATTGACCAGTCATCGATACGGGCGACAAACGGCTGACTTTGAATGGTCACCTGCCCAGCGCGACCGTACTTCTCAGCGGCTTTATGAGTGTTGTCGGTTTGAATGGCAAAGTGAGCAAAATATAGGTTGTCATCCCACCACTTCGAGTTGAGCTCTGGCTGCGCTAATGAGGTTCTAAACAGTGTCCATTGCACCCCAAATTGCTTGCCTTTTTCACTGCTTAGGTTCGCAGTAACGTACCACCATTCAATCCCTTGCTCAGGATGAGCACCATGATCTTTAGGAAATTGCAGTTGCATGCCCGGCTTAACCGCTTCACCAAGCTGGAGATTAAAAACGCTCGCGGTTTGCTCTTTTGCTGGCTGCTCGGCGGGTGAACAGCCGCTAAGCAGCATCACAGTACACAGAAATAAGTAAGCTTGCCAATTACTGTTCATAAAGCAGATCCGCAGCCGCATAACGACGAAGTTTTAGTAATGGTAACAGGCTGACCACTAACGCCAGTATAAAAATGGTGAGCAAAAAGAATACAATATCTAAGACAGGCAGATCCATAGGAATACTCCAACCGAAACCGATAGGCATCACTAGTTTCAATAGCACCACCCCAAGCGCAAGGCCTAAGGCCGTTGCCAGCAATAAAGTAACCAGCAAGATGATACCACTTTGTAATAGCTTCACCGCCAACAGTTGCTTGGTGGTCACCCCCAACGTGGATAAGGTTGCCAGTGGTTGCAACTGCTTTGCACCTAAGGTTAATAACGACACCCAGAGCCCAAACAGGGCAATCAACACGATCAACATATTGAGTGCTTTCGTGGCATAAAATGTATGAGAAAACAGCCTGTTAGCAAAGTCTTTGAACACTTGATTGTAACTCACTTGCGAGGCTCTTAATTGCAATGCTGTGACGATATCTTTTTTTAACTGGTCGATATCCGCACCCTGCTTAGCTTGAACAGAGTAACCGTATTGTTGATAGGTAAAGCCCGCTTGCTGCAGCGCGGTAGTAGGCACCACCAACACCGGCTTTTGTTCACCGTAATCATAGTAAAATCCAGTAATGGTACAGCGGAGTACTCGCTCGCCTTGCAATAACCTCAGTGACATACCGGTTTCGAGACCATAGCGTAACTGACTGGGTTCATTCGCTAAGCAGCCAAGCTGCTCAGTGGCTTTGGCGGAATAAAGCTCTGTACTGTCGGGCGCGCGACCTTGAAGTAACTGTAAGTTTTGATGCGAAGTTGCATCCGCACCAAAACTTATTACTTCAACCTGTGGGGGAAGTTGGCGCCGCTCAGCGTTATCGAGCGCGGCATCGGCGTGCCAATACACGCCCAGTTGTGCCACCTCTGGGCGCGCCGCGAGCCAGCGATACTGCTGCTCTGTCACCTCAGCAGGACGAACGTACAAATCGGCACTTAAGCGCTTATCTAAGTGAATTTGTAATGCGCTATTAAAGCTGACCACCATAACTTGCAACCCCACCGAAGCGCCAGTGGCGAGTAATACAGCATAAACACTGACTTTAAGCACCGTTAGTTGCTGCGCACTTTGCGCTTTCATCCACTTTAATAGTGGGGAGGCTGCCGGTAGCCAAGAAAACGTGTATCGCAGCACAGGGCCGCAGATAATAAAAAACAGCAGTAATAAGCTGACGCACAAACCCAAGGCATCTAATGCGCTATCACTGTAGTGGTAAAAATACCCGGCAATTACCGCCACCATCATCAGAGCACTAAGCTTTATCGGGGTGTTTAACGGAATGCTAACGCCCCTTAATTGACCGACAATAACCCCGAGCAACACCATAACGTTGAGCGAAAACGCCAACAGTACAGTCGTCCAACTAAACTCTATCGCTAAACTCCGATCGAGCTCGAATAAACTTTGCATGGCGAGGTTAATTTCGCCCAGTAACAGGTTAGCACCAAAGTAGGCCATGCCCTCGCCGATAAGCGCAGCGATGGCGCTCATGAGCAGCAGTTCACTGACGACGACATAAGCAAGCGTGCGCTCAGTACAACCAAACAATAATAACTGGCTGTGCAGTTTTTTTCGTGCATACAGTACCAGTTTAATGGCGTTAAAGCTTAGAAAGGCACCCACTACATAACCCAGTAACGCCAATGCTTTAAGATTGAAAAAGAACGCCTTAGAGAGGGAGTCAAAAGATTGCTGCTCTGCGTTTTGTAACACCCCCTCACCATTAAGAAGTAGCTGCACCTGACTTGGCTCCAGTTTGGGGTCGGAGATTTCAATGTAACTGACTGCGCCATTTAATTTCAGCACACTGTCTACCAGCGCAATGTCTGCCAGTGCCGTTTGCCCTTCAAGGCTGGGAGCCGGTTGCAGATTAACCGTTACCCCGGCAACCTCGCGCGTTACGGCTTGGTTAATATTGAGGCGCTGTGCCAAAGCAGCCGGTAAAAATAGCGTGTTCAGAGCAAAGCCAACATCACGCCCTTGCTGTGATTGCTTGGCTGGTCGTGCTTGGCTTAACCAGTCGAGGGTGTTTACCCCTCGCAGCCAAAGCCGCTGCCCTTGTAGTGTGATGGTGTGTTCAACCACCGGAGCGGCGCTGGTGATCCCCGCTTTTCTTAATCTTAACCACGTTGCTTGCTCAATATACTGCTGCCCAGCAGCTGGACGAACAAAATGCGTGATGGGGTTATTAAGCAGGGCACTGGTGTTTTCATAGCGCTCGCCCGCTTCTTGGTTAAGCCCTTGAATAGCCCCGAGTAATGCGCCGCCTAACGACAAACCAAACAGAAACAATAAACACAAGGCCAAGTGTTGGCGATAGAATTTGCCTATCACCTGAGCGATAAGCATAAACTCTCGCCTTGAGTGTATTGTTTGACCTTGCTTAACCATGGGCAACTTGGTCTTGAATTAAAATTTGTCGGTCAAGGGCATGTGCTAATTGCTGGCTGTGGGTCACCATAATCAAGTTTATACCTTGTTCACGACAGAGGCTTTGCATCAGTGACACCACTTCTTCACTGCGCTGGGCATCGAGATTACCGGTGGGTTCGTCGGCCAATAACAGTGCCGGTTGATTAAGCAGCGCACGCGCTATTCCTACTCGCTGTTGCTCGCCACCAGAAAGCTGGCTTGGGTAGGCATCCAGTTTGTTACTAATGCCCAACCTCTCTGTGAGGGTGATGATTTCATCCTGACTGGGTTGGCGATGATTAAGCTGTGCTTGAAAGGTAATGTTATCGCGCACTGTTAATGGCGCTAGCAACTGGTAATGTTGAAAAACCATGCCAACACTTCTGCGGTATATGGCTTGCTCGGTATCATTAAGCTGGGCAATATTTTTGCCCGCCACCCAAATATTACCGGCGTCTGGGCGTAATAACCCCCCAAGCAAATTGATCAAGGTGGTTTTCCCTGAACCGCTGTCGCCAATAATGGCAACTTGCTCGTGCTCGGCGATGGTAAAATGAGCACGATTTAAAATGGTGCGCGTGGTATCGCCGTCACGGCGAGTAAAAACAAGATCTTCAACAACAACCACAACGGATCCTTGGTTTAAGGTAAAAGGATTTACCAGGGAATGGCTTCGCCTTTGTAATCGTAAAAGCCCCCACTTTGGGCATCAACAAAGTGTGATAGCACACTGTAGAGGCCATTTGCAGACTCTTGCGGGGTAATTAACGCATTCTCCCCACCCATTTCGGTTTGCACCCAGCCTGGGTGTAAGGCAACTGTGCGAATGCCTTCATTGAGCAAATCATTAGACAGGCTTTTGATCACCGAATTGAGCGCAGCTTTTGAGCTGCGATAAATGTAACCGCCGCCTTTGGTGTTCATGGTATTGCTGCCAACCTTAGACGACAAGGCCGCAAAGATTTTGTCTTCGCCATGACTTAAATGGGTATAAAACAACTCAGCTAAACGCAAGGTAGCAAAGACATTGACCTCCATCACCTCACGCCAAGTTTCTATGTCGGTTTCACCAAAGGCATAGCCTTTAGGGCCATAAATACCAGCGTTATTAATCACTACATCGATTGCCACTGGCGCTAACTTTTCACTGAGCTCTGCCATCTGGTCGTAGTTAGTGACATCTAAAGCAAACACTTGCAGTTCAGGGTAAGTGGGTGCTAACGCATTAAGCTCGGTTGCCGCTTGAGGATCGCGGCAGGTCGCAAGTACATGCCAGCCAGCTTGCAAGTAAGTATTAACTAACGCCAAGCCAATACCACGGTTTGCGCCCGTGATTAGGATTTTCTTCACTTGAAATCCTCCCCCGAAAAGTGAACTAAGTGTTTAATCTATCGACTTTTTAGCCATAACGCAAAAGTAGCTACAAGGGACATAGGCTAGTCAGCATTAAGCCACTGCAGTGCCGCGGACTTTTCTTCAAAGTATTTCACTTCTCCTGAGATAAACCAGTTGCCAATGGTTGCTGCCAGCTTTTGCCAGTTTTGTCTGCCATAAATGGCTATTTTTACAAACTCACTGCGATGGCCAAGACCCAGTTTAAAATCATCCCAAAGCGCTCGAGGTTCCCAGCCATCGAACTCGGTGGCATCAATTAATGCATACACTTTAGGTGAGGCCACCGCCTGCGTGGCGTTATCGATGATTGGGGTGATCACTTTGTAATCTTCATGAGTGAGCGTACCTGTGGGTTTTAAGGTAAAGAATATTCTTTCACCATGGCGTTCGGTCCCCACCGCAATACCGTGAAAAGCGCGTGTCATATCCATCTCCATCCTGTTAGGCCTACTAAAGTATATGTAAGCAATTACCACTAAGCCAATTCGAGATCTTAAATAACCACAACCGACGTAAGCTGTCATACTCTGTTCATTTACTGGCTCATACCATGAGCTGCAACTTCGGCAGTATCGCCAATTTTTTTACCATTAAAGGATGAATATGAAACAGCTATTATCACTTGCAGCCATTTCCCTACTCGTATCCACTTCTGCTGCAGCCAATGCCGGCAACGTCAATAAGTCATGGTTTAATGGCGCCAGTTATACCCACAATGATGGTACTGATAATAACGCCCTAATGCTTTCTTCACGTTACTATTTTGCCCCTCAAGCCTCCTCAGGTGTGTGGGATGATTTTGGCTACCTCGATACCGACAGTAATATTGGTGTGAGTTACATTAATGATGATTTTGACAACGCCTTCTCTGCCGATGGCGAAGGGTTTATTACTAACCAGTGGTTTGTCAGTGGCAGCATCAGTGATTTAGGCAATGCCGATGATCATTACTCACTGGGCTTTGGTTACCTCTATAATGACAACTTAAAACTCAGCGTTCGCCAAGAGGAATATGACAATGGTGACACCACCTGGTTTAAAGCACAGTACAACCACCCGCTCAATAACACTGACTACGTTGGTTTTAGTATTGAAACCGAAGATCAATTAGACGCCTTTAATTTAGGTGCCCGCTACTTTAAACATGTTGGCGGTGACAGCTATTTTGCTATTGATGTTGAACACAACCGAATCGATAACGACTTTGTTGATGACTCCATCACCAACATCATGGCCAATTACTACTTTACCCGCCACCTTGCACTGGGTTTAGGCAGTTATGACTCCGACCTAGCAGTAGAAGGTAAGTACTTCTTCAACGACACTTACTACCTAACAGCCAATGTCGTTGACACTGAAGGCGGCGAAACCAGCAGTTTGAATTTTGTGGCACAGTTTTAATTAACTCCACCCCGTATTCCTAACCAGCAACAGCACTTAAGTACCTCGCCATCGGGGTACTTTTTCACATTTTGAAACAAGCCAACCACCGCAATGGGGTGCAATTCGAGCTGTAATCGTTATTATGTATCAAAATAATAACGGAAATATGCTTATGACAAAGATAAAATCGTTAGTGCTGGCCATTGCTGCGGCAGCCGCACCTTTTGTATCCGCTTATCAAACCGAAGATACCCGCTTATTGCGTTTCCCCGACATTCACAAAGACAAAGTAACATTTGTCTATGCTGGCGACATTTACGTTGCTGATACACAGTCGGGCCAGAGTCAACGCTTAACCGACCACATCGGCTTTGAAACTTTTCCGAAGTTTTCACCCGATGGCAGTAAAATTGCGTTTGCCGCTGAGTATAACGGTAGCCGTCAAATCTATGTGATTAATGCCGATGGCTCGGGGCTAAAACAGCTGACTTACTATAACGATGTTGGCCCCATGCCGCCACGCGGAGGCTATGACTACCGCGTAATGGATTGGACGCCCGATGGCAAACACATCGTCTTTAGAGCCAACCGTACCCCTTGGGGTAAGCGCATGGGCCGCCCTTATATGGTGCCAGTTGATGGTGGCTTAGAGCAGCCAATGGCGATCCCTGAAACCGGTGGCGGCATGCTCTCACCAGACGGCAGTAAGTATGTTTATACGCCAATCGACCGAGAGTTTAGAACCTGGAAGCGCTCTCGCGGCGGCCGTGCTCAAGATGTTTGGGTTTACGATTTAGAAAATAATAGCTCTAAACAGCTGACCACCAACCCAGCTACCGATCAACAACCAACCTGGGTGAACGACAGCATTTATTTTGTTTCAGACCGTGACTACACCCTTAATCTCTACCAGTACCGCGACGGCAAGCAACCAGTGAAAATGACCGACCACAAAGACTTTGATGTGTTGTGGCCATCGGCGGGCCCCGATGCCATCGTCTATGAAAACGGCGGTTACCTTTATCGCTTTGATGAAGCCACGAATAGCTCTGAACGCTTAACCATCGACGTCGCTGGTGTGCGCCAATATGCCATGCTATATAGCAAAAATGTCAGTGATTTTATCGACTCAATGGACATTTCTCACGACGGTAAACGGGCGCTATTTACCGCCCGCGGCGAACTGTTCTCCGTGCCTGTAAAGCAAGGCCCAACGCGTAACCTTTCTTACACCCCAGAAGGCAGAGAAATTGAAGCCAGCTGGTCGCCTAATGGCCGTTATATTGCTTACATGAGCGATGCCACTGGCGAGTATGAGATCTACTTAAAAGACCGAGCCAATAACAATAAGACCATTCAACTGACCAGTGATGGCACCATTTGGCGCTTTACCCCAATTTGGTCTGCAGACAGCAAAAAGCTGTTGTTTGCCGATAAAAACCACACCTTGTGGTGGCTGGATGCGCAATCTGGTGACCTACACAAGATTGATACCGCCAAATACAACGAAGATGGTTTAACCCAATATACCTGGTCACCAAATAGCGCAGACATTGTTTTTGTTAAAAACAATGAAAACCGCTACAGCTCACTGTGGCATTACAATATCGATAGCGACAAGGTGACGCGCCTCACTGACGAAATGACCAGTGAGCGTAACCCAACGTTCTCACCTGATGGCGAGCACTTATATTTCACCTCAGAACGTGACTATAACTTAACCTTTAGCAGCTACGAATTTGATTATATGTTTAACGACGCCACCCGCATTTACAGTGTCGCCGTAAACAATCAAATTGAGCCATTAAATGCTTTTAATAGTGATGAGTCTGAGATCAAAACCGCAGGTGACGACGCCGAATCAGATAAAGCGGACAGCAATAATCGCATCGAAGCCGATGGCTTTATGTCGCGAGTCGTAGCATTAGCCGCACCAGCTGGTAATTACCGCGCACTCACGGCGGTGGAAGACGGCGTGCTCACTTTAACCGGTGGGGCATTAAAGCTACTCGGCACCAAGCCAGACAGCAAACTAAAAACCGTAGCCAAGGGCGTTTCCAGCTATAAAGTGGCTGCCAGTGGCAAGCATATTATTGCCCGCGCAGGTAACGATTACAGTGTGATTGCGCCAAAAGCAAAACAGGATCTAAAAGCAAATAAGTTAGATCTTTCTAACATGACGCTAAAAATTGATCCGCAAGTGGAATGGCAGCAAATGTATGTGGAAGGCTGGCGTACACTGAGAGATTGGTTCTACGACGAGAACCATCATGGTCAAGATTGGGATGCCATTTTAGCCAAATATCAACCCATGGCGGATGCCGTGGCACACCGCAGCGATCTGGATTATGTTTTAAGTGAAATTGCCGGTGAGATCAATGCTGGTCACATTTATGTGCAATCGGGTGACGCCCCTACTGCTGAGCGCAAAAAACATGGCTTGTTAGGCGCAGAGATCAGCGCGCACCAATCGGGCTATGTCAAAATTGAGCGCATTTTCAAAGGCGAAAATTGGCATGAAAACTACCGCTCACCACTTGATGAAACCGCGGTAAACGCCAGCGTTGGTGATTTTATCATTAGTGTTAACGGCCGCTCGGTGAAGGACGTAGTAAACTTCTATGAGCTACTGGAAAACACCCAAGGCGAGCAAGTGGAGCTGGTGCTAAGCAAAACACCTAATGCTGACGCGAGCTGGAAGACCACAGTGAAACCGGTTGCCAGTGAACAAGGCTTACGCTATATGGCATGGGTGCAGTCTCGTGCCGACTACGTTGATAAGCTCTCGGGCGGTAAAATTGGTTATGTACACTTGCCAAACACCCATTACGATGGCAACCGCTCGCTGTTTAAAAACTTTATGCCACAAACCAATAAAGACGCTTTAATCATTGATGACCGTTATAATGGTGGTGGCTTTATCCCTGAGCACATGATCACTTGGTTGGCTCGTAAGCCACTGAACTACTGGAAGCGCCGTGGCGTTGAACCCACTAAAACGCCACAGTTTGCTCACGATGGTCCTAAAGCCATGTTGATCAACGGCTACTCAAGCTCCGGGGGCGATGCCTTACCTTACTACTTCCGCCAAGCTGGATTAGGTAAGCTCATTGGTACTCGCACTTGGGGTGGCCTAATTGGTATTTCTGGCAACCCAAGCCTTGTTGATGGTGGTCAAGTCATTGCCGCTACCTTCCGCATTCTCGATAACGACGGTAACTGGATCATCGAGAACGAAGGGGTCAGCCCAGATATCGAGGTGATTGATCGCCCTGAGCTTATTCACGCAGGCAAGGACCCTTCCGTAGAGCGTGCGGTTGAAGAGCTATTAAAAGAGCTTAAGGCCAATCCGAAAAAAGAACTGACTGTGCCACCTGCGCCGTCAAAGTTCTAAATTCAAAGCAAGTAAAAGCGGCTGGCAATAAAGCCAGCCGCTATCTAACTTCTCACTCTCTGACACGGTTACTCTACGCGTTCCATAAGGTTATTTAGGGTATAAACAACTGGCGCTGTTGCCCCTCTGCTGTTAGCCAATACCGCTAAAATATAGCCCTTATCTTTATAGATATTTAGCTGTGAGCTCATACCAAGATGTGCACCATTATGACCTATGATTTGATTGCCAGGCTTACCGCGCACCGAAAAGCCAAAACCATAGTTAGGCGAGTTTAATTGCGGCTTGGCAGACGTTGCCTGCAAGGTAAACTTAGGAGCAATCAAGCGATTGTGCATTAAAGCCAGAGCAAACTGATGCAGATCGCCTACGGTGAATAGCCTCCTCCAGCAGGGCTTCCCTTAACATGTTGTTTAACTAAATTCTCGGTGATTGCTTTGGTGTCGATAGAATACCAGTAGCCTCTGGCTGTATTTTTCACCGGTAAATCTATATCGAAGCTGCCACTGCTGAGCATCTTGGCTTTGTGATAAATATTATCGTCAATATAATCGTAATAGCTTTGCTGGGTAACCGCTTCTATAACATGACCCAGCATATCCATTCCCGTGCTGCTGTAACCCCAGCGACTTCCAGGCGGAAAGTTGAGCTGCACCTCCTTATAAAGCCCTAAGCGCTGTTTAAGCGTTCGTATCTCTGTTTGTTTTGCTTGATAGCTAGGCACTGCCCCCAAGCCCGAGGTGTGAGTAAGCAACTGCGCAATAGTGATGGCATCAAAATTCCCGGTACCAAAATATTCCCTGTCGACATATTGAGTAAGCTTATCATTGAGCGAAAGCTTGCCAGCTTCTACCAGCTGCATAATAGCTATACCGGTAAACATTTTATTCATTGAACCAATTTGAAATTTGGTTTCTAAATTATTTTTCACGTCATAACGTCTCGACGCTAAGCCGTGGGCCTGTTGCAAAAGGATCTCTTCTCCTTTTGCAAGCAATACCGCGCCAGAAAACACCCCATTTTTGGCTAATTTTTTTATCAATTCGCTCAACACTTTTACCATTTCCGCTTCGCTCACCTTACCGTCCGGCTTATTCCTATCACTAGGGGTGAGATACCAACTTATAAGCGAGTGAGGTGCATGAGCCCCAACATTGATGACGAGCTCATAGTCCAGCCCCGTAGCTTTAGAAGTAATCGGCGCTGTTATCCTAACCCTTTGCTGTTGCTCTTCCTGCGCAATATCACCAACCTGCTGTAGACTTTTATGGCTCAAGGAGCTGTTCATGGTATAAATGATATATCGCTTTGTGCCAGCCCCCTGCCAACGCGCTGCGGTTTCCTCGGAAAGGTGGTTGTCCACGTAGTGAGTGATAGTCTCGAGGTTATTGGAGTTAAAAACCCGCAAAAACTGCGAAACGACTTGCTTAGGGTCGAGCTGAGCAGGAAGTTGCGCCTTTACATTGACTGACATTAGCACCAATGTCAGTACTAGAAGTAGCGTTTTAGCCATGATAAGTTGTTCCTTTTATTTAATTTTTCTGATGAAATGTAATACCAATTCGCTTAATTAAGTGATCTATTTGAGGCAAGAAAATTCTGTCGATAACAAAGCAAAAATTTTGCTATTTAGTTGTTCTAAATAAGAAATTTTTAACGTAGTTAACGTCGAGTTTGCTCCCTCAAATTGAGCAAGTATTAATACGGATTGGTATAAGTTACCTACATGGCTTTAGTACCTGTTTAAACGGGGAGTGGCGATGACTTTCTGCTTAAAAAAGCATTAAGTAATGATTAAGAAAAAATATCAATAAATAACATAAGGTTAGAGACTTTTTTGGCAGTTGAAAAATATCCCTACGGGTTCTATATCAATGACGCCTTTATCAATCCGCAGTCGGGTGAAGTGGTATTACAGGATAAGGTTCAGGTCCTGGAACCTAAGCTAATGACGATGCTGCTGGTGTTTGTTGAACATGCGCGGAGCATTCTAGGCGCCGAAACCCTGTTCGAACAGGTCTGGCCGGGCGCTATCTATAGTCCTAACTCAGTACGCCGTAACATCGCCTTGCTAAGAAAGTCGCTTGGCGACGAACAAAAACAGTTGCTAAAAACCCACCCAAAGCGCGGCTACAGCTTACAAGCCAAGGTGACGATTTTGTCCGCCCCCAATGGCGCTGCTGGCAAGGATGAGAAAATCACACGAGTACCTACTCTAACCGTAGTGGCCGCATTGATATTTGTGGCCTGTTTACTGGGAGGCATGGCGTTTGATGGTTTTTTTTACACCTCACCCTCACCGCAAATTAATACCTTAGCGGAACAAACGCCAATCACATCAGGTAGTGAACAAGAGCGTTATATGCGCCTAAGCCCTAACGGCAACTACATGGCAACCATTCAAACGCAAGATAACCCTAACAGCAGCCACATTGCTATTTTTAATTTGGCTACTAAACAAACTTGGCGGGTCAGCCAGCAGGACAAACCTTATACCTATCTTGCCTGGCGCGATAATAATTTGCTGCTGTACTCTTACAACAGCAATGCTGGCATCAAGTTTGGCCAGCTGCTGCTGAATGAGGATTATCAAGTGGTCTCTGACACACCCTTATTTTCGCGACAGGATATTAGCTGGAATAGCCCTTTTTTTATTGATGATGAGCAACAGTTGTACTATCTGGCGAATAGACAAGCCTCGGAGCATAGTCGCAACACCAGCTTGTACCAACACGATTTGTTCTCGGGGAAAATCACCACTTTACTGCCGCCCAATGACGCCTTTAAACCATACAAAATCACGCTCTCCCCCGATAAATCAACACTTGCGATACTGGGCTTCAATCGTCAGTCAAAATCCGTGGTAAAGCTCATGGATCTCGCTACGCTGGCCGTTAATACGGTGAGCGAGCTTGATACGAATTGGTATTTTTTTACTTGGTTAGACCATCAAGAGTCCCTGCTATTAAGTGACGGCAGCCAGATATCTGAGCTGAGTTTAAGTGGCCAGTGGCGCCAACTGCCATACAGTAGCTATCACTTCTTGCAGTACGTGCAAGTGCATAATAACCAAGTGTACTTTATCGACAAGCGCGCCGATTGGGATATTTTTTTGGTTAAACGTAACGAGCCAGAAAGTCTAGCGGCTATTTCAGATTCCAATATGCTCGACATGGACGCCGTTATATCAACCGACGAGAAGAAAGTGGCCTATATCTCAACTCGCAATGGTAAGCCACAACTTTTTGTTAAGTCGCTTGTTGATGATTTTGAACAGCTTGTGTTTGCCAATAAACGAGGTAAGCTCGCCCTGCACCCACCTATTTGGCACAAAAATAATGAGCGCTTACTAAGTGCTGCGAACAATCGACTCTTTATCGTTGATACCAATAAGCCGAATGTAACTTGGCTAGAAGATGCCATTGGTGTCCCCATCGCTTGGTTAAAGGATAAAAACAGTTTTGTTTATATCGATAAATCAGCCCAAGGCGACTGGTTGTATACCTACAATCTAGTTACCTCCAAGAGACAGGCCTTACAACAACAGTTGGATGGTCGCCAAACCATAGTGAACAACCAAGATGAGCTGATAGCCGTTACAGCTGCTGGCATAAAGAACCTTTCAACCGGGGCCTTGCTAGAAGCGGTGACCACACCAAACCTAACACTGTTCCCTGCAGCACAAGGCCTCTATGTCAGGACCAAGCAAGACGATCAATATAGTTTAAAGTATATTCCTTATTCCGGCCAAAGTACTGTTAACCAAGAGGACTTAGCAAGGCTTTGCCAACGCTACTGTGAAAACTTACATTCACTATCGGAAAATTATATCGTCTACACCACACAGCGATACCAAACGGATATTGTGTCGTTAGCTATAACAGGCAGCCGGTGACTTACGATACCCAGCCCCTGAAAAATAGCAAAGCGAGTAATGGCCTATAGACAGCGCGCAACAACACAACTCTAGCTTCTTATTCATGACCTCACTGTCTGTGGGTAAAAAAACTGTGCCTTATTAATTTACAGGCAGGTATCGAAAGCAGTTGAAAAAAAGGAAAACAAATTTAAAAACAGGCTGACAAATACACTCGATAAAGCTACTTTTAAGAAAATGTTTTTTAATTCAACGTGAACAATGCCTCATACATGGCCCCTAGTTATTTTTAGTTGTTTGTTGTTTGCACCGTCATGCTTAGCTTTGGACGATCTTTATAGCCTGTCACTAGAAGAACTACAGGATGTAAAGGTCACTATCGCGACCAAAACCGATACCCAGCTCAAATATACGCCTTCATCAGTCAGCTATTTTTCACAACAGCACATTCGAGATCTAGGCATAACCACGCTCACCGAGCTGTTTGCGCATATACCTGGCTTTTATCCTATGTATAACCCCGTTGAGGGCAATGAATCTTATTTAATCGCCCGGGGGCATCCACAAAAATACGCCAATACCTTGCTGTTATTGATTAATGGCCAACGTATAAATGAAGACTATACCGGTGGCATCAACTATATTGACCGCTTTATTAGCCTACACAATGTCGAACGTGTCGAAGTGGTAAGAGGGCCGGGTTCCACCTTGTATGGCTCAAACGCGTTTAATGGTGTGGTGAATATCATCACCAAAACTGAAAATTACATCACCCTTGGGGTGGGCTCTTTTTCACAGCGAACTTTGAACCTTGGGGCGACATACCAAGGCGAAACCATCTCTGCAGGATTTGATGGCCACTTTTATCAAGATGACGGCGACACTCTTGGCAACGTCTTTGATCGCTTCTTGCTTCAAGATGCCACCAATGATGCTCACGAGGCGCAACAACTAGAAGCGTTTGTTTCTGCCTACGGTGTAACCTTTAATACGCGCTACCACCGCTCTGCTCGCGACAGTTATTACTTATTTCGCCGCTTGCGTGATGGCACCACAAAACATGAAAACCAACATTGGCTATCGCGCTTGGGCTATCAATACACTGTTAATGATAGCTGGGCCGTTAAAGCGGCACTAGAATATTCTAAAGCCACGCGAAAGTCGCTTACCGCACTAGAACTACAAGGAAACGCGCCATTTAATAATGCGGATTTTTTATTCGGTGAGGACTTTACTTACGACTCTTATCGCGCCATTGTTGACTCACAGTACTTTTACTCTGACTCGCAAACGTGGTCAGCGGGTATTGAATTGGTCGAATCCCAAGTACCAGAAGGCTATTTGCGCAGCAATTACGATCTTTATTCTGAGCTTGAGTACTTGAATCAAATAGTCACCTTTACTCAGCCCGGACAGCGAGTGGTTCTGCCAAACACACGCCGTATCAAAATGGCTTACTTACAACTGGAGTCGGTGTGGAGCGAACATTGGCGCACGACGTTTGGTTTGCGTCGAGATAGCTACAATGATGTGGCAGGCAGAACAAACCCTCGTGGCGCGGTGATTTACACATTTGATGACCACCATTTATTCAAACTACTTTACGGTGAGGCCTATCGAGCTCCTTCACTTGGCGACCTTTACGATGAAGAAAGTGGCTTAACGGTGGGCAATCGCACTTTGCGGCCAACCACGCTCAAAGCAACAGAATTGGTTTACCAATATACAGGAAACAGCCTCTCTTTCTCCCTTAGTTTGTTCCACAACCATATTGATGACCTTATTGATTTTAGTAGCAGTGGCGACGCCGTCTTTTTAGGCAATATTGCCAACAACAAAGCCACTGGCGTTGAAATAGAGTGGCATGCTGACCTATCACAATATGTTGACTTAAAAGGGACTTTCTCTCATTTATTCAGCAACGACACTGAGATTAATCCGGATCAGAGCAAAACTCCTTCAGAAGATTTAGTGCCCCGGACTCATGCCATGACGTCTATTGTGGTTAAACCCAGCGAGCGTTGGCGAGGGTCATTGTCTGTCCATAGTCGCAGCGGGGTAAAAGTGTTACAACAATTCGATGATAGCTGGACGGTCGCGGCGGCCATTAATTATCAATACAGTGAAAACGCGTTGTTCTCCTTAGATATTAACAATTTACTCGACAGCAACTACCACACCGCTGCAATCATTCCATTAGGAATTAAAGATAGTCGCGAGTTCAGTAGCTTTCAGGCACGTGGTAGAGAAATAAAACTCAGCTACCGGTATCAGTTTTAACGCTGAACACTGCCACTTAGCTGCAACTCACTTAAGATACTAGCAACATTTGCGCATGCAAACAGTGATCGCCTATCTGTGTTGCTTTCGTTTTGTCGTATATTTGTTGTCAATTATCGCACATTACTGAATGCTGGTAACAATTTAGCTAAGAACCAGCTACTCTAGGGTTATTGTTTTTCAATCAATTGGATTTGTTATGAAAAAATACTTATATACGGCCATAGCTGCAGGCATATTAACCGCGGGCTTTGCGGCACAGGCTAAGCCGGAACAACCTATTCCTCTGGCAGCCAGCGCCGATAAATACGAGCTAGAACTGGTTGCTAAGGGAATTCAAATTCCTTGGGGCCAAGTATGGTTAAATGAAAAGGAGCTATTGGTTACCGATAGGTCGGGAGAGCTTAGGCTCATCCGTGACGGCAAATTGCTAGAGCAGCGAATTGCTGGTGTGCCTAAAGTACATGCAGAGCGCCAAGGCGGCCTGTTAGACGTAGAGCTTGACCCTAACTATAAAGACAATGGCTGGATTTACTTCTCGTATTCGGGCTATGAAGGCGATGGCGAAGGATATAATACCTCCATTATGCGCGCGCGCTTGCAAGACATGAGCTTAGTCGACAAGCAATTGCTCTTCGATGGTACGCCAAACACCACCAAAACGTTCCACTATGGCTCGCGTATTGAATTTGATAAAGACGGTTATTTGTATTTTTCTATCGGCGACCGCGGTAACCGCGATGTTCACCCACAGCGTTTAGACCATGACGCCGGTAAAGTTCACCGCATTAATGCCGATGGTTCTATTCCCAAGTCGAACCCATTTTATGACCGAGCTGGAGCGCGTAAGAGTGTTTACTCATACGGCCACAGAAACCCACAAGGCATGGCGATGCACCCTGAAACAGGGAAGATCTGGACTCATGAGCATGGGCCTCGTGGCGGCGATGAAGTGAATATCATCGAACCCGGTGCTAATTACGGCTGGCCAGTCATTACCTACGGCATCAATTACAATGGCACAACCATTACTGATGAAACGGCCCGAGATGGGATGCAGCAACCCGACTGGGTTTGGGTTCCGTCTATTGCCCCCTCTGGCATGGAGTTTATTAGTGGTGATAAATACCCTGAGTGGCAGGGCAAAGTAGCGATAGGGTCAATGAAATTCGCTCACCTTGTGCTGCTCGAGTTAGATGGCAATAAAGTAAAAAGCCATAGCAAGATATTTGAAGGGGCAGGAAGAGTGCGCAGTATTTCCACCCACCCTAATGGCGACCTGTATTTAGGGATTGATGGCACTGGGATTTTCCGCGTAGTGCCAAAAGGCTAACCTTAACTATTGGAGTGTGCTTTCACGCATACTCCTTATTTTGTTTACTTTTTAATATCAGAGTTACGGTGAACTGAGTCTAATTACGAGTATACACGCTAAGTAATGGAAATTTACTTTCACCAAAACTGAGTGTCAGCGACAGCGTTTCTTGACCATCGAAAATCGTCGATAGCTGCATTGGTTTAATTCGTTTCCCCTCCGCGGTCAATGCTAATAGGTGCTTATGGGTTAAGGTACGGCGACCGAGAGCCTGATTTTTAATGGTTGCCACGGCGAAGCGCTCGCCGGCATCGTTGCTCATAGGTATAACACTTAGCACGGTAAAATCACTGATTTCAGGAAATACTTTAGCGTCATTGGGGAAAGCCAGTTGGGTACTACTAGGAATAGCTCGGTCGACTGCCAGCGCACCGCTGGTTGCGCCAAAGCTTAAGGCGCTAAACAATAGGGTAAACGGTATTAATATCCTTTTTATCATTCTCAGCCTCTCGGGTAACAGTCCAAAACACAGTTATAGTCTCGAACCTAGCTATTTTTCAAGCTTTAATCCTTGTCAGAGTGCATAAAAGCTCCAGCCACCATGCAAGTGGTGACTGGAGCTTTTTGTCATTACAAACCCGAGTTACGCTGCAGCTTGAGCTTTATTGCTTAACTTGTCACACAACGCCTGCCACTCTGAGGTTTGTTTCTTGCCCTCTGTACGGCGACCGAATAAGGTTAATACCGTGTCGCGATTGGCATCAAAAAACTCGATAGAAGTGACGACTGTGTCGCCATTGTCGGTTGGCTTTCTCACCACAAAAGCGCGGCTGAGCTCAGCGGTTTTCACGTGTAAATTAAAGTCGGGATCCAGCACGTTATACCAAGGCCCTACCTGCTTTAAGTTACTCACCTTACCAGAGAAAATTTGCACCGCGCCGTCGTTCCCCACAAACGCCATGATCTCTTGCTCTGCAGACTTAGCGGCGCTTAATATGGTTTCCAGATCGACGTTTTCCAGTTCAAATGCCCAAGGTGAGCCCACCAGCTCCAAGGCTTGTAAACGCTCAAGCTGATGCTTTTCTAGCAGTTTTGGAAAGTGATGAACGTCGGCCAACTCCGCCCAACCTGTTCTGAACTCCTCTAAATGCTCTGCACTTGGATTCACCTGCGCTACTTCTTTGGCTGCAACCGCTGCAACCTGCAAAGGCGCTGGCGAGTCTAACTGAAAACGAGCCTTTAAATTCACCACCTCATTAACGTCAGAGTCTGCCGTGGTAAAGACCTTATGTACCGCACGACCATGTTTATCAAAGAATTGCACGCTGCTGTGGTTATCGCTTTCGACTAAAAACGCACTGTGCCAACGATACAAAAATAGCCTTAAATCAATGCCACCCGGATTAATGGCAATGCCACTGAGCTTGCCGTTGTTGTCAGAAATATACAGCTTTTCATAGACGCCTTTTATTTCGTTAACGACGCTGCCGTTTCGTGTCAACGCCATGACTTTGCCAAGCTTCTTAAGCTGTTTTAATATTTCAGCAATTTTGCTTTCATCCAAGCGGGTTACGGTGGCAGTAACACTGTGATATTGCTGCGCCGCAAGTAGCTCAGCTTCACTCACGCCTAATCGCATGGCGGCATCCACGGCTCTGGTGCGTGGCTCTTCGGCTAAAATATCTTTATATTGTTGAATAAGTTCTGTGGTCATGTTCGCTCCTTAAAAGCGCCAGCTAAGTTGAGTTTTGATATTGCGGCCAAAGCCATAGTCACCAATACCACCACCGGTGCCAGCCATCAGTTTATATTCTTTATCAAAGGCATTATCGACGGCCACTCTAAGGTTAATGGCACTATTCACGTCCCAGCTGGCATACAAGCTAGTTAGGGTGAAGCTTTGTTGGGTTTGGGTAGAATATTGTCTGGTGGCTCTGTCCATCACCTGAACGTCTCGCGCACCACGGTGAACCACTTTGACACCCACTTGCACAGACTTATCAAGCAGTGAGGTGCCCAAATCCAGTGCCAACTTATCTGCAGGCAAGTACCATAAGTGCTCGCCATTTTGGTCTTCACCATCGATGTCACTGTAAGACAAATTCGTGTAGAAATCTGCGGTGGCGAAGTTCAGCTCAAACTCAATGCCGTCTCTGTCGTTGCTGGCGCGATTAGCGTAACGTGGCGCCGGAAGCGGGTTAAGAGTACTGCTGGTCAGCGAGGTGATTTCATCGTCGACGGTAATATCAAAATAAATAAACCGAGCGGTTAAAGAATCATTGTCGGTTAGCACATTTTGTACTTGATAATTCACCCCAAGCTCAGTGTTGTCACTGTATTCAACATCTAAGTTTAGACCTGGGTTTCTGCCGCCATATTGGTCATAGAGTTCATCGATTAAGGGGGCTCTAAAACCTTCTTGACGGTTGGCAAATACCGCCAGCGATGGCGTTATTTGATAGCTTGCACTGAGTGCACCGGCCCAGTCACTGTGACTCACGTCGGTATCTAACTCAGCGAATTGCTGTTCAAAGCGGCTTGTGGCTGAAGTACGATAATGCTCGTAACGTAGGCCTGCCACTAAGGTTAACTGTTGCCATTGAAATTCATCTTGAATATAAAGCCCAGTCCGTGTTTGTGAGCCACCAGGTTGAGAGGTCATTTCCGATGTTTCAGGCTCAGTGCCATATTGCAGGCAAGCATAAGTTTCATAGTTCACTTGCAAACAAGGCAGTGCGGTTTTCTCGCCAATGCGTTCTTTGTCGGTGTATTGCAGGCCATAGGTGAAAGTATGGTTGTCGAGGCTGGTGGTATTCATCACATCTAGAGTGGCAATGTTGTACTCGTAGTTTGACTCCAAGCCGATGTAATCCTCTAACATGCCAACGCCATCGCTTTCTGTGACTTGGCTGCTGCTGTAACCCAGTTTAGCGGTAAGATTCAAATAGCGATTATTAGCCGGATTAAGCTCATAGCTTAAGTTTGTCACCGCCTGATCAACTTCACGGTAAACGGTGCCCCATGCGCCGGGATCTGTGGTGTTAAACTCGGTGCGTTGACTGTCTGAGGTTTCAGTATGACTGGCGCTTACGATGGCGTCGTCGCTTAGAAAGTACTCCCCTTTCAGCAATACTGAGGTGTTTTCGATGGCGGAATTATCTAAGGTTTCACCATTTGATAACTCCCAGTCGTCACTATCTCGCTTAATAACAGCAGCCAATAAGTCTAATGATTCTGTGGGTCTGGCAAAAGCAAATACAGAGCCGTTTTGCTGTTGGTTATTGCTGTCATAGCCCAGCTTTACTTTGGCGCCGGCCGTTTCGCCTGGCGCTAAAAAGTCGGCGGCGTTTTTCAGCTCAAACTGCACTACGCCACCGAGTGCCCCACCACCATGAAGCACAGTACTGGTGCCTCTTTTAATATTAATCGTGCGGTATAATTCTGGGTCGGTGAACAGGCTACCCATGCGGTATTTTTCAAAGGTTTGTAGCATGCCGTCAATGGTCACCATGACATCTTCGGCATCACTGAAACCGCGTATATTAAACTTATGACCAGTGGCTCTTGGGCCGCCATTGGCAGACACATTCGGTAAGGTATCAAGGGTGTCAAAAACACTGCTGTCTAGGGTGCGTTCAATTTGCTCTTGGGTGACTACGTTCACCGCTTGCGCCGATTGCACAACGGTTTTCTCAGTTCGAGTGGCAGTAACGGTAACCGCGTCGAGATCGGTTTTCACCGCGCTGTTTTGGGTGTCGGTGTTTGCTGAAGCAGTGGCTGTCAGGGCTGAGCAACCCGCAAGGGCAATGGATAAGGTTAATTTTGATAAACGCATAAGAATACTCCAAGTGTCGTTATATTTATACGCCCTTCACCTTTGCCCCTATTCGTCCTTTACAGCCAACTTATGTGGCCTATCCATGGTGAAGCGCGATTGTCGCGAGGCAATATAACACAACCAAATCTAAATAGTAATTATTTTTATTCGCTTTTAACTACTATGTTAGCAATGGCTATTTCTAATTTGCTAAGCTCAGCAAACAGGCCCACCAAATCTTCGCTGGGAACACGCTTATCCACGGCCAGATAAATCGGTTGAGTTTGATCTAAATGGGCCACTGCTTGGATCAATGTATGCTCGGCGCTAAAAGGCTGCTCATCTAAGGCGTACGACACTTCGCCCTGACTGTAAGTAAGACTGATCACTTTCGGCGGCTGCTCTAATACCACTTCGCCACTTTCTCCTGCACTGGGTAAACTCACTTCAAGGACATTTAATTTAACCGCCACACTTAACAACAAAAACACCAACACAATAAAGAGAACATCTAAAAGTGCGGTTAAATCAGCAGTGAGGTTCTGCGTTCTCACAGGTGGAAGCTCAAGCATGGGCTGCTCCGGCGCTAAAATGTTCATTGCTCAGCAGCACCAGTTCGCTTTGTAGGCGTTCCACCCAAGCTTGAAATACCCCATAAACCAGCAGGCACGGCATCGCAATAGCCAAGCCAGCCATGGTTGAGTACATGGCTTCCCATAAGCCATCGGCCAATAAAGCGGGGGTTACGGCTTGCTGAGTTTGCGCAATGGTTTGAAACATAAGCACTAAGCCCCAAACGGTGCCGAATAAGCCCATTAAGGGGCTTAACGTGCCAATGATGCTCAGCAATACCAGTCTTTTGCGCCACTCAAATACATAACGCTGTACCTTTAACGAAGCGCTGTCGTGACATTTAAATTGCTCGGCAAATGCGCCTTTTGTTAGGGTTTTCACCCTATGCCAAGCTTGGCTCAGTACCCAAGCTCGCTCAATAATGACCGCTAAGGCGACAATTGAAATCACCAGAAATGGCCACTGCATAAGGCCTAATTGTTGAAACCATGATTGCATTGTTAACTCTCTTACTTAGGTTAATTTGAATTCGATTGGCACAGTGAACTGGGCTTTAACCGCGTGGCCATTTTGTTTTACCGGATGAAACTGCCACTGTTTAACATTTTCTTTGGCAGCACGGTCTAGGCTGTCGTAGCCACTGCTTTTTAGCAGCGTTAGCTGGACAATTTCGCCTTGGGTATTGAGTTCAATTTCAAACACACTGATCCCTTCTAAACCACGCCGCTTCGCTCTAAGTGGGTAGCTCAGTGGTGGCCTTGGCGACTTAAATAAAGGCAGCTCATCGAGACGCACCGGAGTATTGCTGACACTATTTTGCTGGTTTAGCTGTTTTGCCGTGGCCAACTGCGTGGCGTCTGCGTCTGTGTGCTTTAATGTTTCCTCGGTATTTTGGGTGGTTGGCGGCTCTTTTTCTTGCACCTGGTGTTGAACCATTTTTTTAGGCTCAGGGGTGTGTGTTGGTTTTGCTGTGGTTTTTGCCACTGCGGTTGCGGGTTCAGGCACTGGCGGCTGAGGTTTCGTCGTTTTCAGCTTAGCTTTACTGTTGTTAAACTCACTGCTCGCTGGCAATTCTTTTTTTGCCTTACTAGAGCGTGCCTCTACTTGCGGCTCAGGTACAGGCTGAGTCTCTTGCTTAATCACTGGTGTTGTAAAAGCAATAGCCAATGACTGTACGGTGTCAGCTTGCTTATGTGCCACCTCCCCGCCTTGCCATCGCAATGGCTCAGCACTGGGATAAAGCCACCATGCAGCGTGAAAAGCGAGGGAAACAACAAAACAAATAAGCACTTTCATATTGATAAACATAAATGATAACTGTTACTATTCGCAACAAATACTAACAAGTTTGAGATCCTTATGAAAGTTCAAATTCGTCATTTATTCACTATTGCTGTATTACTGCTTACTTCTATGCAGTCCGTTAAAGCGGATCCTGCGCCACAAAGAGTGGTGGTTGCCGGTGGTTCTATTACAGAGATCATCTATGCGTTAGGTGAACAACAGCGCATTGCCGGTGTCGATAGCACCAGTATTTTTCCTCTCGCAGCCACCAAAAAGCCGCAAATTGGTTACGTTAGAAAAATTAATGTCGAAGGCGTGTTGTCACTGAACCCAGATTTGTTATTAGGTGAGGCTGATACCGGCCCAGAAAAAGTCGTTAAGCAACTGCAACAAACCGGGTTAAACAGTCATATTTTTAGTGATAATGATAATTTAGCTGGGGTGGAAGAAAAAATTGCCAAAGTGGCAGAGCTACTGGGTGTCAGCGAAAAAGGTCAAACTTTGATTGAGACTATCCAAGCAGACCGCCAGGCATTAAGCCATGTGCTCAAGCAAGTTGAACACCAGCCTAAGGTGTTATTTGTATTAAGTTTGCGCGGCGGCCAACCCATAGTGGCTGGCAAAGGCACATCCGCAGACGAAGTCATTACTGCCGCAGGAGGCATTAATATCGCCGCCAACCACTTTAACAACTGGAAGCCTTTGTCTACAGAAGCTGCCATTGCCATGAACCCTGATGTGATTATTAGCATGGGTCGCCACGGCGAAGATAGCACACCAGACTTGAGCCAAGTTCCCCATTTTCAATTTTCCAATGCGGTGAAAAACGATCAGGTGATAGTACTGGATGGCGTGTACTTATTAAGCATGAGTCCACGCACGCCACAAGCAGTGGTGGAGCTAGCTACTTTACTGCACCCAGAGGCACAACTACCGAGCGGTTATGGTTTTCGCTTTGCCAGCTCTTCAAAAGCCAGTGAGTCGCTGTAATGCTGGCGCTAAATCAATCGTTATTGTCGCCTGATGTGGCGCGCAAATGGATGTTGCTGGGCTTAGCGGTTGCAGTGCTCGGCGTTAGCTTTTTAGCCTTAGCCATCGGTGGGGTGGATATCTCGTTAGAGCGCCTAGTCACGATTTTATTTTCTTCTCAAACAAACAGTTTGGAGCAGGCCGTGATCTGGCAAATTAGATTGCCACGATTAGTGCTGGCACTCGTGGTCGGTGCAGGCCTTGGGGCATGCGGCGCCGCGATGCAGGCAATTTTTCGCAACCCGCTGGCCGACCCTGGACTCATTGGTATTTCCAGTGGTGCCGCGCTTGGTGCTATCAGTACCATAGTGCTGGGCAGCACCTTGCTCAGTGATTTCTCGGCTTATTATGGTATCTATGCCGTGCCGATTGGGGCGTTTTTAGGCTGCCTTGCCATTTGCAGCATTATCTATCGCCTATCGAGTCAAGGAAACCGCTTCACCATTGTCAGTTTATTATTAGCAGGCATTGCAGTGAATGCCATTGTCGGCGCTGTAATCGGTATTTTAACCCTGATCAGCAGCGATGAGCAGTTACGCGATTTAACTTTTTGGAGCATGGGCTCGCTTGCTGGTAACAGCTTTATGATGATGCTGCCATCGTTAGTATTGATGTTGGCTTGCTGCATTGGCTTTAGCCGTTTAGCGCAACCGTTAAACCTGTATCTATTGGGTGAGCAACAAGCTAAGCACCTTGGCGTAAACGTGGTCAGTTTAAAAAAACAGGTGTTTGTGTTTACCGCCTTATGCACCGGAGCGGCTGTGGCCTTAACCGGGATCATTGGTTTTGTGGGCTTCATCGTGCCCCACATTGTGCGCTTACTCATCGGCCCCGATCACCGCTACTTACTGCCAGCCTCCATGCTAGGTGGCGCGATATTGTTATGTTTAGCCGATTTGATGGCACGCACGCTTATCTTACCCTCTGAGCTGCCGATTGGGCTCATTACCAGTGCTTTGGGCGGCCCGTTTTTCTTAATTATGCTGCTGAAAACCTACCGAATAAAGGAGCTGTAATATGCTAAGTGCAAAACAATTAACGGTTGCTGTGGGAGCCAAAAAGCTTCTTAATGAGGTTGACTTCAGCTTGTCGCCTGGGGAGCTGGCGGTGGTGCTTGGACCAAACGGCGCGGGGAAATCGACCTTATTAAAGGCCCTTTGCGGTGACGTTAGTTTGCAAGCAGGCGAGGTACGTTATCATGACAAACCCATATTGCAGTATAGCGCTCAACAACTATCTCGTATTCGCGCCGTACTGACTCAACAATACGACTGTGAATTTCCCTTTAGCGTGCAAGAAATCGTGGATATGTCTCATTATGTTCACCAACATCAAATCTCGCCTACACGGCTAAAACAGTTCTCACTGCAAGCGCTAGAGACATTATCGGTTGCCCACCTGACCAAGCGTAGCTTTACGCAATTATCAGGCGGAGAAAAACAAAGAGTGCAGTTTGCGCGGGTGTTGTGTCAGTTATTACCAACCTTAGAACAACAACAACCTTGTTATTTAATGATTGATGAGCCTACGGCAAGTTTAGACTTATTTCATCAATACCAAGTGATGGCACTCGCTAAAGACATCGCCAAACAGGGAGCTGGCGTGGTTGCCGTGGTCCATGACTTAGCATTGGCTGCCAGTTTTGCCGACACCGTTTACTTGCTCCAACAAGGTGAGCTAGTTGCGTCCGGTACGCCCGATGCCGTGCTTGCTAAGCAACAACTGAAACACACCTATGGCATTGATGCCGAGCTCACTCAGGTGGGTGACTTTCTGCCCGCGTTAGGGGTGGCAAAAAGCTTCGACTTGCGTGCCGCCCAACCCTAGGTTCACACTGGCTATGAACAGTAAAGATAGGGCTTTAGGTTTAGAGCTGTTGCAAAAGCGTTTTATCCTTGGCTAAGAAATTTGCTAAGGATAAAAATAACGGCTGCGGTAACTGCGCTAAATCAAACCAGCGCCAATGCAAACACTTGTTTGGTTCGAGCACTTGCGCCTCGCCGCTTGCGACTTTAGCGGCGACAAACAGTGTAATGTAGTGCTTATTCTCCGCAGCAAAAATGTCGTTACTAAACCCTAACCGCGTTACTTCTGTCACTGTCAGCCCAGTTTCTTCTTGCACTTCTCGCTTGGCGCACTCCGCAATTTCTTCACCAAATTCTAGATGCCCGCCAGGAGTGGCCCAAGTATTGGCCCCATGGGCACCAATTCGCTCACCTAATAAAATCTTTTGCTCGCGGATAATTACCACCGCGACGCCCACTCGTACTGCTTCATTCATCGCTTTGCGCCAATTTTATTTGTTGCCGCTTTTGTTCACAGTTTTGCAATACATCACGCTTTTGTTTATCAGTAAAACTCGTCCAGCCTGTGATCTGCTCTAATGTCCGGAAACAACCTAGGCAAATGTCGTTATCGTCCAAGCAGCATTTGCGGATACAAGGCGACTCTGTAGTGGTACTCGACACTGTCATTGCTCACTTTGCTCTAAATGCCTAATCGTATTTATATTAGCAGTTGGCCTCTTTGTTACTCAAGGCAATGAGCTAATTACAGGTGAGTTAACTATTGCAGACCCCAAATAGTTGTTCCCTATTACAAAATACCCTTAAGTCATTCGATACTTATTAATGGATAGTGTGAGTTATCAAACGAACCCTAACCCCAGCACAACAAGTGCCACTAACGACAAAGCAAAGACGAGTCGTATCGCCGATAGCGTCTTAACATTGGTTATGGTTTTAAACATCACGCCTCCTAAAGCCAACCAACACACGTCGACCAATACCGCTACGGAGTAACAGACACTGGCCGCTAATAAGATGGCTGTGAGGTTTGAAGTTACAGGCACAGTAGTGCTGGCAAATATTGCAATACAGGCAGCATAGGCCTTGGGGTTGAGCAAGTTAAGTAGAAACCCGTCATAAAAACGCAGAAGTGACTGCACTTTGCTGTCCAGTGCCGATTTATTACTGGCAATTTTGTAGGCAACATAGAGCAGATACGCTGCCGCAGCCCATTTTAATCCTCTACTGATTTGCGGCTGCTCCACCAGCAAGGTGGCCACACCAGAGGCAGCCAGTATTATTGCAACTAGGAGCCCAGCTAAGATACCGCATAAAAATGGCAAGCCACGTTTAAACCCTTGGGCCGCGCCCGTTGCAGCTAAAGCCAATGGCGCAGGGCCAGGTGACCCCAGCAGTACCAAGGTAGTGAAGGCAATAGTAAAAAGTGCTTCTGTCATCGCTTATTTCCTTTAACAAGTGCTCTGCTGAGTCAATGAGTTTATTTATTCTGGTGGTGCATGGGGCGAGATTAATAGCAGCCCTGAACAGATCAGGGCTGTGAAGATAAGTTTATCTAGGCTTGTGGTACTCTGACTTGTCCTTCCATCAGTACCCGCGCACTGCGGCTCATGATCGCCTTTTTAGCTTGCCAACGACCAGACTGCTGCAGCGCTTCGGCGCCGACTTTTAAGGTACCAGAGGGATGGCCAAAGGTCACGCTAGTGAGATTGCCGCCACCTGCAGCCTCATTCACTAAGGTGCCAGGAATCGCTGCCGCCGTGGCAATGGCAACAGCAGCGGTCCCCATCATGGCATGGTGCAGCTTACCCATGGACAAGGCGCGAACATTCAAGTCAATGGTCTCAGCGCCAATGGCTTTGCCACTCGACGAGGTGTATGCCTTCGGCGGCGACACAAACGCGATTTTTGGCGTATGCTGCCGCATCTTGGCTTCATCAATATGCTCAATTAAGCCCATTTTAACGGCGCCATAAGCACGAATCTTTTCAAATCGCGCCAATGCTGCCGGATCGCCATTAATCGCCTCTTGTAATTCCGTACCGTCATAACCTAAGTCATCGGCTCGGAAAAATAAGGTGGGGATCCCAGCACTTATCATGGTAACCTCAAAAGTGCCCTCATCGGGCACAGTGAGAGTGTCTACCAAGTTCCCCGAAGGGAACATGTCGACATCAGGATCGCTTGGATCCATAAACTCAACCACCACCTCGGCGGCCGGAAAAGTAACCCCATCAAGTTCAAAATCACCGGTTTCTTGTACTTCGCCATTGTTCATGGGCACATGGGCAACAATGGTTTTGCCAATGTTGGCTTGCCAGATGTTGACCACAGCAATGCCATTGTCTGGCACTTTATCGGCGTCTACCAAACCGTTACTGATGGCGAAAGCGCCAACAGCCGCAGTGAGGTTGCCGCAGTTGCCGCTCCAATCAATAAAGGGTTTATCAATGGCAACTTGGCCAAACAAGTAATCGACGTCATGATCGGCGCTGTCACTTTTAGATAAAATAACTGTTTTACTGGTGCTCGAGGTCGCTCCCCCCATACCGTCCGTGTGTTTGCCATACGGGTCGGGACTGCCTATAACTCGCAGCAGCAATGCATCTCGTGCTTCACCAGGGACTTGAGCAAACTCCGGTAAATCCGCCAGATTAAAAAACACCCCTTTGGAGGTGCCGCCACGCATGTAGGTGGCGGGAATTTTTAGTTGTGGTTTAAACTCACTCATGCTTATACGCCTTCTGCTTCCAAGAAGTCTTGGGCAAAGCGCTGTAACACACCACCTGCAGAGTAAATAGACACTTCTTCGAACGTATCTAGGCGACAGATAACCGGTACTTCAACACGTTCTCCATTTTTACGGTTAACGATGAGTGTAAGTGTTGCACCCGGTGCCGGTTCGCCTTCAACATCATAGGTTTCAGTACCATCTAAGCCGAGAGTTTTACGGGTTGTGCCCGCTTCAAACTCCAGCGGTAACACGCCCATACCAATTAAGTTAGTACGGTGAATACGCTCAAACCCTTCCGCCACAATCACTTCAACCCCAGCTAAACGCACCCCTTTGGCCGCCCAGTCACGAGATGACCCTTGGCCATAGTCGGCACCGGCAACAATAATTAGCGGCTGTTTGCGCTCCATGTAAGTTTCGATGGTTTCCCACATCCGCATCACTTTGCCTTCTGGCTCTAAACGTGCCAGAGAGCCCTGCACCACTTCGCCGTTTTCGACCACCATTTCATTGAGAATTTTGGGGTTAGCAAAGGTCGCGCGCTGAGCCGTTAAGTGATCGCCTCGGTGGGTGGCGTAAGAGTTAAAGTCTTCTTCAGGCAAGCCCATTTTCGCCAAGTATTCACCAGCAGCACTGTCTGCCATAATGGCATTCGATGGTGACAAGTGATCGGTGGTGATGTTATCTCCAAGAATAGCCAATGGGCGCATGCCTTTCATGGTGCGCTCACTCGCTAAGGCACCTTCCCAATAAGGAGGACGGCGAATATAGGTACTCATAGGACGCCACTGGTACAGTGGATCATTGTCTTCGCCATAATCTACGCTTAAATCAAACATGGGCTCGTACACTGCGCGGAACTGTTCGGGCTTGACGCTTTCTTTGATCACCGCATCAATTTCTTCATCACTTGGCCACAGATCCTTTAAGGTCACTGGGTTGCCTTGTTGGTCTCTGCCCAGTACGCCGTTTTCAATATCAAAGCGCACAGTACCGGCAATGGCATAAGCTACTACCAATGGCGGTGATGCTAAGAAAGCTTGTTTAGCGTACGGGTGAATACGACCGTCAAAGTTACGGTTACCAGACAGCACAGCAGTTGAATAGAGGTCACGGTCAATCAACTCTTGTTGAATTTTCGGGTCAAGCGAACCACTCATGCCGTTACAAGTAGTACAAGCGAACGCCACGACACCAAAACCTAGGGCTTCTAATTCAGGCAGTAATTGTGCTTCTTCCATGTAAGAACGCACCGCTTTTGAGCCTGGCGCAAACGAGGTTTTCACCCAAGGTTTGCGGGTTAAACCCAGCTTATTGGCGTTACGAGCAAGCAAACCGGCAGCCACCACGTTACGTGGGTTACTGGTGTTAGTACAACTGGTAATGGCGGCAATGATCACCGCGCCATCTGGCATCAGGCCATCTTCCGGCTCTGCAATTTCTCTAGCAATACCTTGGTTTTCTAGATCGCTGGTGGCCACTCGACGGTGGGGGTTAGATGGCCCAGCGATATTACGAGTAACCGTGGATAAATCGAACTTTAATACTCGCTCATACTGCACTTTTTCAAGTGAGTCTGCCCATAGCCCTGTGTGCTTAGCGTATTGTTCCACCAACTTCACTTGCTCATCGTCACGGCCAGTGAGTTTTAAGTAATCAATGGTTTGTTCATCAATGTAGAACATCGCCGCTGTGGCGCCGTATTCTGGCGTCATATTGGAAATGGTTGCTCGGTCACCTAAATTTAAGTCCTTGGTGCCTTCACCAAAGAATTCTAGGTAACTTGATACCACTCGCTCTTTACGCAAGAACTCGGTGATTGCCAATACGATGTCTGTGGCGGTGATCCCAGGTTGACGCTTACCGACAATTTCAACTCCGACAATATCCGGCAGTCGCATGTAGGAAGCTCGGCCGAGCATTACGCTCTCGGCCTCGAGGCCGCCAACGCCTACCGCAATAACACCTAAGGCATCAACGTGCGGCGTGTGGCTATCGGTGCCCACCAATGTGTCTGGGAACGCCACACCGTCGCGGGCTTGAATCACCGGAGACATTTTTTCTAGGTTAATTTGGTGCAAAATGCCATTGCCCGGAGGGATAACATCGACATTTTTAAAGGCGGTTTTGGTCCAATTAATAAAGTGGAAGCGGTCATCATTACGACGGTCTTCAATGGCCCGGTTTTTCTCAAACGCGTCTTTTTCATAACCGGCGTGTTCAACAGCAAGACTGTGGTCAACAATTAACTGGGTAGGGACTACCGGGTTCACTTTTGCCGGATCGCCACCTTTTTCAGCGATGGCATCGCGGAGGCCAGCTAAATCAACCAACGCTGTTTGCCCTAAAATATCATGACACACTACCCGAGCTGGGAACCAAGGAAAGTCCAGATCGCGGCGACGCTCAATAATTTGCGTCAAGTAGTCGTTGAGCTTTTCTGGCTCTGCGCGACGCACTAAGTTTTCTGCTAAAACACGTGAAGTGTAAGGTAAGGTTTCGTAGCTACCTGGTTTAATTGCTTCTACAGCGGCTTTGGTGTCGTAATAACACAGCTCAGAATCAGGTAGGCGTTTGCGGAATTCAGTATTCATAACAACTTCCAATAATCGGTGACAAGGAGAAGACGGTGTGCAAGCCATTTAGGCTGCGGCTGACTTAAAGGTGTAAAGCCAGTTGGCACTGAGCAACAAGCCCAGTGCCTTGGTCAAGATTAACGTTCAGTAATGGCTGGTACTGGACGTAACTCTTCCCCTGTGTATTCAGCCGACGGACGGATAATACGGTTATCGGCACGTTGCTCCATCACATGCGCAGCCCAGCCAGTAAGGCGTGACATCACAAAGATAGGAGTAAACAGTTTGGTTGGAATGTTCATAAAGTTATAAGCCGATGCATGGAAGAAGTCGGCATTACAGAATAGCTTTTTCTCACGCCACATAACTTCTTCACAGCGCACTGATACTGGATATAACACAGTGTCGCCCACGTCTTCGGCAAGCTTTTCTGACCACTTTTTGATGATTTCGTTACGCGGATCCGAATCGGCATAAATAGCGTGACCAAAGCCCATGATTTTCTCTTTTCGCTCTAGCATCCCCATCATTTCTTGCTCGGCATGATCAGCAGACTCAAACCGCTCAATCATTTCCATGGCGGCTTCGTTAGCCCCACCATGAAGTGGGCCACGTAGCGAGCCAATGGCACCGGTAATACAAGAATGCATATCAGAAAGCGTAGAAGCACACACACGAGCAGTGAAGGTAGACGCATTAAACTCATGCTCAGCATATAGAATCAAAGACACATGCATTACCCGTTCATGCAGTTCACTTGGCTTTTTGCCGTGTAGCAAGTGTAGGAAGTGAGCACCAATAGACTCGTCGTCCGTTTCCACATCAATGCGCACGCCATCGTGGCTAAAGCGATACCAATAACAAATAATACTTGGGAAGCTGGCTAACATGCGATCTGTTACTTTCCCTTGTTGCTCAAAGCTTTCCTCGCCCTCAAGGTTACCTAGCATAGAACAACCGGTACGTAATACATCCATTGGGTGCGCGTCTGCTGGAATGCGCTCGAGTACTTCGCGTAGTGCTAATGGCAAACCACGCATTGCTTTTAATTCACTTTTATAGTTGTCTAGCTCTGCTTGGTTAGGCAACTTACCTTTTAAGATAAGGTAAGCCACTTCTTCAAACTGACAGTGTTCAGCCAGATCCTTGACGTCGTAGCCGCGGTACGTCAGACCTGAGCCTGATTTACCTACTGTTGATAATGCGGTTTTACCTGCTACTTGACCACGAAGGCCTGCGCCACTTAGTACTTTAGCCATTTTGTTGTCTCCTGAATTTTTTACCTGCTGAGGATTAATTTTTATCTCGCTGACGCTGCCAGCGAGTTGAATTTTTTACTTATTTTTGCCTTCGGCGAATAAGGCATCTAGCTTTTGTTCATACTCGTGATAGCCAAGGTAATCGTACAAGTCCATGCGGGTTTGCATGGTATCGATCACGGCTTTTTGGTCGCCATTTTGTAAAATTGATTGATATACCAGCTCTGCTGCTTTGTTCATGGCTCTGAAGGCACTTAATGGATACAGCACCATATCTACGCCCCACTCACCCAGCTCGCTTTTGTTCCAAAGCTCGGTTTTACCAAACTCAGTAATATTAGCCAAAATTGGCACATCGAGCGCTTCACTGAACGCACGATAGTGTTCTTCGGTTTGCACCGCTTCTGCGAAAATGCCGTCAGCACCAGCTTCCACATAGGCTTTAGCACGAGCGATAGCGGCTTCCAAGCCCTCTTGCGCAAAGGAGTCGGTTCTGGCCATGATGAAAAAGTCTGGATCGGTGCGGGCATCGACAGCTGCTTTAATGCGATCGACCATTTCTGCTGTGGATACGATTTCTTTATTAGGGCGGTGGCCACAACGCTTTTGTGCCACTTGGTCTTCCATATGAACCGCCGCAGCACCGGCTTTTTCCATATCACGGATGGTTTTAGCAATATTAAATGCCCCACCCCAACCGGTATCGATATCCACCATTAAAGGTAGATCACACGCTGAGGTTATGCGATCGACATCGGCAATCACGTCATTTAACGACGTCATGCCTAAGTCAGGTAAGCCATAAGAAGCGTTAGCAACACCGCCACCCGATAAGTAAATGGCTTGGTGACCAATTTTCTTGGCCATAATCGCGCTGTAAGCGTTAATAGTGCCGACTATTTGTAATGGTTGATTGGCTTTTAGTGCCTCACGAAATTTTTTTCCTGCGCTCATGATGTTCTCTCTTAAAAGTGTGATTGATTGCTTGCTAACTTGGCTGCGATGTTATTTTTAGAATATTGGATATGTCGACGCATTAGGATCTCGGCCAACTCTGGGTCGCGATTACTGATGGCGCGCACAATGTGTTTATGCTCATCAAAGGCGGTAGTAACTCTGGGCCCTGCCATGCCTAATTGCACTCGATACATGCGCACAAGGTGATAAAGGCCGTTCACCAACATCGATATCAAACTGGCGTTTTTGCTACCTAAGATAATGCGGTAATGAAAATCTAAATCACCCGCTTCTTGGTAATACGAGTGCTGGTTCTTTACCTCATCAAACTGGCTCGACAGCAGCTGCTCTAAATCCGCCACTTCGCCGTCGCTCATGTGCTGTGCCGCCAACCTGGCCGCCATGCCTTCTAGTGCTTCTCTGATCTGATACAGCTCCAGTAGCCCCTCAGGGGTCAGAGTAACCACTCTGGCACCGACATTGGCTTTGCGCTCGACTAAATGGCACGACTCTAAACGGTTGATGGCCTCCCGCACCACGGCACGACTGACCTCATACTTTGTCGACAATTCCATTTCACTGAGCTTAGACCCTGCCGCGATCTCTCCTTCCACTATCTCTTTGCGTAGTCGAAAGAAGGCTTTATCAGAGGAGGTAACGGCTTGTTCGTCAAAAAAGCTCATCATCAGTTAGTCTATTATAATGCTTTAAGTGCTAGACAATATAGTGCTGCTTTACGTATGCGTCAACCTCAAAATCGCAACATTGTCGACAATAATACCAATAGACAGTATTCATCATATTTATGGTAATCACACAATTCTGCCCTAAATCGATCTTAACTTTTGCAGTCGAGTATATTTAGGCATAGTATTGAACTACCCGTTGCTATTTAAGGCCTGAATGAGACTATTTGCACTAATAGCCACCATCATGGCATTGACCCTTTCGCCGCTAAGTGCGAAAGAGTATCAAGTGTTGGTGTATCACGGTGCCAACCCTCCTTACTACTACTTGCAGCAAGGAAAAGAAACGGGATTATTTGTCGACATTTTTGCCGAACTGGCTCAACGCACAGGTCATCAGTTTACCTTTATGCCTTTGTCTGTCGCTCGAGGCAGCCGCTTCTTTGACCAGGGCAAAGTGGATATTGAACCTGGGATCAACCCGCTGTGGCGCCAAGATGCCGAAGTTCCCGGTATTTATTCAATTAGTTATGCATTCAGCCGAGAAGTGATTTTAGGGCGGGCCAACTCGTGCCCGGTGAATGCCGCCCCTGAAGATTTTTACGGTGCTTTGGTTGGTAAAGTCAGAGGTTACAGTTATGGCGATTTTGATGCTCATTTGAGTAGCAGTGGAATAGTTGTTTACGAAAATATCTCTGAAAAAGAACTACTAGCGCAACTGGCATACCAACGTCTCGACTATATTATGATTGGCGATGTGACCGCAGATTTTTACATTGCCAATCAAGAGGCTTACCGAGGTTTTAAGGAGTGCTATGAAATTAGTCGTTTACCTGTTCACATGCGCTTGCAGCCAAAACTTACGCAATTACAACAAACCATGAATAAAGCACTTAGACAAATGGTTAATGACGGAACCGTAAAAGCCATCTATTCTAAGTATAGGTTAAGCCATTGATGTCCGAGCTTTATGAAAAACTGTTTCTCTTTCTGTAGTTGGCTACTAGTTTGCTTATTTATATTGCTGAGTCAGTCAGCATACGCTCAATTGCACATATTCACCGAACTTTCACCGCCCAACCAAACCCTACACAACAACCAAGTAGCTGGGACCAGTACGGCATTAGTAAAGCAAATTTTACAGCGCGCTAAGCTGACTGGCGAATTCACTATGTACCCGTGGGCTCGGGCATATAACTCAACCTTAAAGCAGCCAAACGGACTGATTTACAGCATGGCGAAAACACCAGAAAGAGAGGATTTATTTCATTGGATTGGCGCTGTTGCCGTGTTTCACTTAGGTTTTGTGTCTAACCGCTACCGCTCAGACATTCAGATTAAAAGTTTAGCGGATGCCAAGCAATATAAGGTTGCAGTGCAGCGCGGTGACGTCGCTGCAGGCACGCTCAAAGCACTAGGCTTCAATTTTATAGAAACCAGTGATATTCAAAAATCTTATGAGTTGCTGGTGGCAAACCGCGTCGATTTAGTGATTGATGATCCGCGTTACGTCACCAATATGGCAGAGGCTCTTAACTTGCCAGATGAGCACTTTGCATTTATTTATGACATTGAGCAGCTCACGGTAAAAGGCTATTTGGCTGCTAATAAACAGCTACCCGAGGCCGTTATCGTAGAGCTTCGTAAAGCTTTTGAGCAAGTGGCAAGCACCCCTGAATATAAAAACGTGCTAGAGCTTTAAAAGCGATAAAAAAAGCACAGGGTGAACTGTGCTTTTGTGGATGAGAAAGAAAATAGTTGTAACTGAAGTGCTTAATCTACCGCAGTGATCACGGTATCAATTAAGTGGATCACGCCATTTACAGTGTAAATGTCTGTTTGGGTGACATTACTGCCTTCCACTTGCAAACCTGAAGTTGGTAAGCTCACTTGCCACCAGACGTCGTTGACCCCCTGTCCCATGGCATCACCCGCTTGGCTGTCACCACTGTAAGTGTATAAAGGTCTGCCAAGATAAGCGGCCTGCATGCTGCCATCGGCACGCGCCATTAAAGACAGACCGGCGATATTTTCAATTTGCTCTGCAGTGGCGATGACTGGCGGCCACGTTTGTGCACAGGCATCATTACATTGGCTTTGAGCAAAGGTTAAGTCGTTATCAAACACATACAGCGTACGGCCCGCTTGCTCTAAACCATTCCCGGCAACTAGACGTTGCTGTTCGCTGTTATAAGCAATGGCATCTGCAGCGGTATTGCTGGTTGCGGCAAAGTCATAGACGTTTATATCTAACTGATTACCAGCCACCGTTGTGGCTTTTTTACCATTTAAGGAAAATGCGGTGGCACTGCTTGCCTCTAGTGGCAACACATGTTGTGTTAATACTTGCGTTAAGGCGTCGCTGTCAGCAAGGAGCCCTGACAAGGTTGCAGAGGGGATCTTGTTAAACGCAGCGTTCGTGGGAGCAAACACAGTGAACTGTGCCTCGGTATTGGCTAGGGTATCAACTAAATCGGCGGCTTGCAGCGCACTTACTAAAGTCGATAAGTCTTCTCTAGCCACGGCAGCATCAACGATGGTGTTTTCAGTAGCCACTTTCTCAGTGGGCGGCATGATAACCTTGTCTAGCACATGGATCACCCCATTATCAGCTTCAACATTAGCGCTGCGGATCACGGCATCGTTAATGAACAATTTACTATCGACCATGCTCAGTACACTGCTATCCTGATTAGCCATGGTGACGGAATTTTCGCTTGAACTGGCGACACTCGCGGCCGCATCAGACATCACGCTTTGGCCTGCAATCACATGATAAAGTAAGATATCTTTTAGCTTGTCGGGGTCGCCTGCCAAGGCGGTTAGGGTTTCTTGGCCTAACGCCGCAAACGCTGCATCTGTAGGCGCAAATACGGTAAACTGCGTGGTCGGATCGGCCAACACCGAATCTAAACCGGTTTCAGTGACTAGGCTTAGTAAGGTGGTAAAGCTGCCAGCTTGCGCCGCCACGGCCGGAATTAACCCTTTAGACTCAGGCACAGTCACCTCATCAACAATCACCGCATCAATCACATGAATAATGCCGTTTGCCGCAGCAATGTCAGTTTGTGTTACGGTGACGCCAGCAAATTTTAGCTGATCTGTTTCCGAGTCAATAGTGATAGGTAACGAATTTCCTAACAATGTTTGCGCATTTTGACCATTTAATGACATCGCGGTAACGGCATCCACTTTGCCACTGACAATGTGTTGCTTAAGGATGTCGCCGAGGACATTGGGGTTAGCAAGCAAGGTATTGATGGTGTCTTGACCAAGCGCTGCAAAAGCAGCATCGGTTGGTGCAAAGACAGTCAAATCATCACTTCCCGACAAAGCGCCGCTTAACCCTGCCACTCCAGCCGCTTGTAACAAGGTATCAAAGTTACCGGCAGATGCAGCCACCTCGGCAATAGTCATATCACCAGTGGCCTCTTGTGGTGGCATGAGCACCGCGTCAATAACGTGAATGATGCCATTGTCAGTGGTGATATCGGTTTGCGTAACGGTTGCGGTATTCACCAACAGCGAATCACTATTGAGAGATAAAGCGATGTTTGCGCCATTGACGGTTTCAACGGTTTGCCCTGCAGCAGCAATGGCTGCTTCTGCGTTCACTTCTGAACCAATAACATGGTAAGTCAAAATGTTGCTTAAGGTATCGGGGTCGGCAAGTAAACCGTTGATGGTGTCTTCGCCTAATAGTGCAAAGGCGTCATCTGTTGGAGCAAATACAGTGAAGCTTGAACCTGTATCGTCTAAGGTAGCATCGAGGCCTGTTGCTTCTAATGCTGCTACCAGAGTGTTAAAGCTACCAGCCGCTTTCGCCGCATCGTAAATTGACGTTTCTTCAACCACTGGCGGTGGCGTAGGTGGGGTAACTGTGTGGTCGTCGTCATCAGAGCAAGCACTTAATAACAATGTTGCGCTGAGCATGGTTATTGTTACTATTTTGTTCACGATAATCTCCGTTTACTGGGTTAATCATCCAGCAATACGGAGATTTTTTAAACAAAGATCAACGATTATAAAAAAGCAAATTTAAGCTTTTTTAACAAACTTCGCCGTGACCATCATTTCGCCAACGCCATCCACTTTACAGTCTAGCTCATGATCTTTTTTATCTAACACGCGGCGCACCAAGGCCTTAGTGCCAATTTTAATGACCTGAGAACTGCCTTTAATTTTCAAATCTTTTGCTACCGTCACTTTATCGCCGTCTGCCAAAAGTGTGCCGTTAGCATCTTTTACTTGAATTGCATCTTCTTCATCGATGGCATTAGGATCCCACTCGTATGCACATTCAGGGCAGATCAGTTGATTTTGATCTTCATAGACATACTCTGAGCTACATTTTGGGCACGGTGGTAAAGACATAAGCGATATTCCAGTTTTGGTTGTAGTAAAAGGGGTATAATAAACCTTTCTTACCACAACCGCCACTAAGTGAGACAAACAATGCTGTTTGCGGTTGGTAGAGACTCACTTTTGCAATTGTTTAGTGAGTGAAAAGATACCCCTCAGCTCGCCGAGTCGATACCCTGTTGCTAAGTCATTGGGGTAATAATGCGCTAAGGCCTGTTTCACTTCTGGCGCAATGGTCTCGCCATGACACGACAAGCATAATGGGCCTGCCATTATCGGACTCGTGTAACGAAAAGTGCTTGATGAAGTGGTGCTGGTATGTTGTCCAGCTAGGGGTTGATTGTCAGCGTTCATCGCCAAGTAATGCTGTAATTGCTGCAGCTCCCAGCTATCGGGAACGTTTTTAGGGTTGCGATTTTTATTGCTCTTTCTGGCTACTTGCCAGCCGTCTATAGAGAGTGAGGCGGCAATCACCGGAGCACGTTGCTGGCATACTTTGATGCCGTTAACTAAGCCACCCGCTTTAATCGCAGTACTGAGCTCAGACTTTAATTGGCCAGAAAATGCCTGCACCTTATTTTGAGCTTGAACCACTAGCTTTTCTTCGTCTGCTGCAGCCACTGCAACCGAGGCTAGTGCAGCACTTAATAACGCCATATAAGAAATCAATTTACTCATCTTGACACCTTTATATTAGAATTTCCTAATATAATAGAACAGACTCAGAATATGACAATGTTAAAGTCTGTCAATCTTCAGCTAATTTGTTATAAATCAATAAAGACTAAGCATTGGCGGTGTGTTGCCAAACCAGCGTAACAACGTGGGCGATAGATATGCGGATGGTCGAGGAGGTGTGCTTACCAACTTATTCATAAGAAGGAGCAAATTTCAGGCACAAAAAAAGCAAGCCTAAGCTTGCTTTTTGTCAGTCGTTTAAGCGATTAAAGCTTAACGATGTTCTCAGCCTGAGGACCTTTCTGGCCATCAGTTACTGTGAATTCTACTCTCTCGCCTTCAGCAAGTGTACGGAAACCGTCACCTTTGATTGCGCTGAAGTGTGCGAACACGTCAGGGCCATTTTCTTGAGCGATGAAACCAAAACCTTTAGACTCGTTAAACCACTTAACGGTACCTGTAAGAGTGCTAGACATAATACTAATCCTGATATAAAAACAAAAAATCAATGCTATCAATGTGCATTGATGAGCTATGCCCATGTGGGCGCATAGACCTAAATTTGTAGAGTGGATAAAACTTCAGGACGGTACTACTACAAGCAAACACTTATACAACAACGTAATGGAGATTTTTAAACACTGACCCAAATTCTGTCTATGAACATCATATAGGGATTCCTCCCTAAGTCAATACATTTTTAACCATCAATATGACTTGTTAATGACAACCTTAAATCTAGCGATAATAAATTGATAATTTGATGTTTTTTGTATTATTTAATTATGCTCAGCCTATGCCAGAGGTGCTTAACTAAAGCCTAAAGTGGCACCTTTAATAACCAAGGTAAAGCAACTCTCAGGAAAATTTAGTGCCTATTGGCAATTAATTTGCCCTAATAATACTGCACTGGTGTCGTACAAATACCAACAGGAAATTGAGGATTTAACCGCTAAACGCTAATTATTAAGGGTAGTCACTTCTAAGCCCGAATGTTCTTGGACCTCTGTGTAACTGTACTCAACTAACCTGTAAGCTATTTATCGACTAGCGCTATTGAGTCGCGCTCCCAAATGGCCACTTAAACTAGCCTAGGTACTAATATATGTTGCTGCGGTAAATCAATGAACAACTAAAGGTCGCTTTTTAAGCAAGGCTTGAACACAGCTCACAGCTTGTAAAGGGGTTTTACACCAATTCGCTTAATTAAGTGGTCTATTTGAGGCAAGAAAATTTTGCCGATAACAAGGCAAAAACTTTGCGATTTAGTTGTTCTAAATTAGAAGTTTTTAACGCAGTTAGCGTCAAATTTACTCCCTCAAATTGAGCAAGTATTAATGCGAGTTGGTATTCTCCCTATTCAGACCATACCGCAAACTCGTTACCACTGGGTTCAATAAAGTGAAAGCGTCGGCCACCAGGAAAACTAAAAATGGCTTTGTTTACCCGTCCGCCGGCTTGCTCAACTTGAGCCTGTGTGGCTTCTAGCTCTTTGCTGTAAAGCACCACTAAAGCGCCACAAGTTTGCTGCTCAGAGTGAACATCGGCTCTAAAAAAGCCGCCATCGAGACCGGCATTACTGAATGCAATGTAATCGGGCCCATAAGATTGAAATTGCCAATCAAAGACTTGCTCGAAGAAGGCTTGAGTGGCTTCAAGATTGCTTGCTGCCATTTCTAGATAGTTGATTTTATGATGCATAATTGACTTCCTTTTACTCGGCTATTTTGAGTTTACATCGTATTCGGTGCTAAAGTGTAGCCCAGTTTGTTCAGCGTTAGTGACTGATTGTGCGTTTATTATCGTTTTTTACCATATTAGGGATGGTTATCACCATGAGTTTTTCCGCTTCAGCTCAAGCTGCACCGAATCGCGAGTCAATAAGCCCAGCATCAATGCTAGGGCAAAAGCTAATGCTTGACCTGCGTTATTATTGCCCTAAGGGCTCAAGCTCAGCCTGCCGCACTCCACTTACGCAATTGCCACCAGAGTTGCATCAACTCATAGCTAAACACGACATCGGCGGAATTATTCTGTTTTCCGAGAACGTGCAAGACACGGCGCAAATTGTTTCACTGACCAAGGAACTTCAAGCCGCAGCTGCACAAAGTGCCAGTGGCCTCCCTTTGCTTATTGCCATTGACCAAGAAGGAGGCCGTGTTGCTCGTATTAATCGCGCCCAAGCGACTTCGTTTACTGGCAATATGAGCATAGGTGCAACCTACCCCAAGCATGGTGATAAATACGCCACAGCGGTAGCCACAGCCATCGCCACCGAGCTCAATAGTCTGGGCATAAACGTAAACTTTGCGCCGACGGTAGACGTGAATAGCAACCCCCACAATCCGGTGATCAATGTCCGCTCTTTTTCAGAAAACCCCAAGATGGTTGCCGAGCTTGGCGCCGCTCAGGTTAGCGCCTTTGAGCAACATGGGGTGATTGCGGCACTAAAACACTTCCCTGGCCATGGTGACACCCATGTTGATAGCCATACCGGCCTGCCTCGCGTCGACCACAGCCGCGCAGAAATAGACCAACAAGACTTGCTGCCGTTCAAAGAGATCATTACCAGCAGCGCACCTGGCATGATCATGACAGCACACATACAGTATCCCGCACTCGATGCCAGCGAAGTGGTCAACTCTCAAGGCGAGCGCATGATAAAGCCCGCTACCATGTCTCACAAAATCATGACGACGCTGCTACGCGATGAACTAGAATACCAAAGCGTTACCATCACCGACGCCCTCGACATGGCTGGGATCAGTGACTTTTTCTCCCCGCTGGATGCCACCATTACTACTTTTCAAGCTGGGGTAGATATCGCCTTAATGCCAATGGCAATTAGAACACCCGATGACATAGCGCAATTTGACGACTTTATGACTGCGCTTAAAAACGCTGCAGAGCAACACTTAGACAGCAATGACATACAGCGCTCGTTCTCACGCATTACCATGCTAAAGAGTAAGCTGCCCAACTCAGTTCCCTCGGCCACCATTGCGCAATCGACTCTTGGCAACCCTAAACATCGCCGTTTAGAAGCCGAGTTGGCATTAGCCGCCATTACCGAAGTGAAAAACCAGCAATTGTTGCCACTGCCAGCGACCTTAAAATCACTCCATCTGATCATGCCAGACAGACAAAAATGCATGGCATTAACGCAAGCGCTGCAGCAAGTTTCTCGCTCACCAATGAACATCACATGCAGTAGTTTACAAGGTTACGATCCAGTGCTTGCAGCCACGCAAATCGCCAATGCCGAAGTGGTGATTGCTGGCCATGCTTCGCCACCGCAAAGTGCCGTTGAAATTGGCGGCATGGACGACGTGAAAAAGTTACGTGAGCATGGTGTTGCCCGCAATGAGCAGCCCGAAGCGTTGAAATCTTTACTTGAGGTGGGTGCAAAGCTGGGTAAGCCTCAGGTCTTTATTAGTTTACGTGCGCCTTATGAAATCACCGAGTTTTCTCCTCTGGTTGACGCGGTGTTAGCCAGTTATGCGTATAATGTCGATGTGGTCGCTGGCGAGCAAGTAAGTGGCCCGGCGTATACTGCCTTGGCAAAAGTATTGCTGGGGCAGGCGAAGGCGCAAGGCCATTTACCGGTAACCGTAACGCTGCCAGAGCACCAACAACCCGAACAGAACTAGGATCAACAGATGTTATTGAATTGCGATTTAGGTGAAAGTTTTGGCCCATGGCAAATGGGGCTGGATGACCAAGTTATGCCCCATATTGACATGGCCAACGTGGCTTGCGGTTTTCACGCTGGCGACCCAGATGTGATGGCAAAAACACTGACATTAGTTAAGCAACACCAAGTGATGCTCGGCGCCCACCCAAGTTACCCAGACCGTCAAGGATTTGGCCGTCGCTCAATGACACTGAGTGAAAACGAGCTGCGCCATGCTCTGCACTATCAAATTGCCGCCATCGAAGGCATGGCCAAAGTGCAAGGGCTCACGCTCAGTTACGTCAAACCCCATGGCGCATTGTATAACGATATGATGAAATCTGAGGTGCTGTTGAGTACTGTGATTAAAGCGGTGGCAGACTATCCCAGTGAGCTCAAGTTGATGATACTGGCCACCAAAGCGCAGCAACACCATCAACAGCTCGCCCAGCAACATGGCGTTAATTTGATCTTTGAAGCCTTTGCAGATCGACTTTACACCGATGAAGGCTTATTAACCCCACGCACAGAGCCCAATGCCGTTCATAATAAAACCGCATTATTGGCTCAGGTTAAGCAACTGCATCAACAAGGCAGTGTCACCACCAGCTCAGGACAGACACTGCCTTTGCGTGCGGATACCCTGTGTGTTCATGGCGACAACGAGGCCAGCATTGCGTTAGTGAAAGAGATAAAAAACGAACTAAGTCAGTAACTAACCTTTGTTACGATAACAGTAGGAGACAAGGATGCAACTCACCACACCTAGGCTGGTATTAAGGCCACTTCAGGGATCCGATTGGCCATTGTGGCAACAGCTGCATCAAGACCCTGCTGTTATGGCCTATATCGGCGATATACCCGACGAAAAAACGCTCGGCGAAAAATTTCACGCCCGAATAGTTAGCCCACAGCAACCTTGGCATAAAGAAACGTCGCAGTGGCTAACTTTTACTATCATCGAGCAAGCGAGTGACACAGCCATTGGCTTTCATGGCTTTTTCAGTCACTGGTCGCCCTACCAGCAAGCTGAGCTCGGCTTTATGCTCGACCCAGCCTTTCAAGGCCAAGGTTATGCCTTCGAGGCCAGCCAAGCGGTTATTGATTTTGCTTTTGCCCACTGTCATTACCATAAGCTGGTCGCCACAGTGACCCAAGGCAATGCCCCTTCGCACGGGTTACTCAAAAAGCTGGGGTTTGAGCTCGAAGGGGTACTAAAACACAATTTTCGCATTGCAGAGCAATGGGTTAATGATGAAAAGTTCGCATTGTTTAATAACGAATAACCACACCTATATGTACTTACAAACGCCAGCTTCGTGGATAGTATTAGCTGGCTTTTGCCAATAACTCTTGGCGCACTAGCTCAGCGCCTGCGCTTAATGCCTGCAATTTTCCTTGAGCAATATCCCGTGCCAGTGGTGCCATACCACAATTGGTGCATGGGTAGAGCTTATCAGCATCAACGTATTGCAATGCTTGGCGCAAGGTTGCGGCCACTTGTTCTGGCGTTTCAATGCTCTCGGTTGCCACATCAATGGCCCCTACCATGACTTTTTTACCCCGAACCAGCTCAAGTAGCTCAATGGGCACCCGCGAGTTGTGGCACTCCAATGAAATAATGTCGATATTCGACTGCTGCAACTTCGGCAATACTTGCTCATATTGTCGCCACTGCGCGCCTAAGGTTTTTTTCCAATCGGTGTTGGCTTTAATGCCATAGCCATAGCAAATGTGTACCGCCGTTTCACATTGCAATCCGTCAATGGCTCGCTCTAGCGCTGCAATGCCCCAGTCATTGACCTCATCAAAAAAGACATTAAAGGCTGGCTCATCGAACTGAATAATATCCACTCCTGCCGCTTCCAGCTCTTTGGCCTCTTGATTGAGGATTTTGGCAAATTCCCACGCCAGTTTTTCACGGCTTTTATAATGATCGTCATAGAGCGTATCTATCATGGTCATCGGCCCCGGCAGCGCCCATTTAATTGGCTGGTTGGTTTGCTGGCGCAGCACTTTGGCATCTTCCACAAATACCGGCTGTTGCCGTGAAACTGGGCCCACCACCGATGGCACGCTGGCCTCATAACGGTCGCGGATGGTCACCGTTTGCCGCTTTGCAAAGTCGACACCACTGAGGTGTTCAATAAACGTGGTCACAAAGTGCTGACGGGTTTGCTCGCCATCGCTGACAATATCAATCCCGGCTAGCTGCTGCTCATGCAAGGCTAGCCGTAATGCGTCATGTTTGCCATCCACCAGCTCCTGGCCGTGTAATTTCCAAGGTGACCAAAGCACCTGAGGCTGCGCCAGCCAACTCGGTTTTGGCAAGCTGCCCGCCGTTGAAGTGGGTAATAGCTGTTTCATTCCATGATCTCCTTTGTTTTACTGGTTATAACGCGTAGTTTTGCGACCACTGCTCGAGTACTCTTTGGTACGGCTTAATAAAGTGCTCTTCGGCAAATTTCCCTTGTGCCACGGCCAATTGGCTACGCTCTTCGCGGTCATAGACAATTTGCGTCAAGGAATGATCTGGGTTTTGTAAGTTGGGTCGATAACGACGCCCTGCCACCGCATTAGCGTTATAGATCTCTGGCCGATAAATCTTTTGAAAGGTTTCCATGGTGCTAATGGTGCTGATCAGCTCCAAGTTGGTGTAGTCGTTCAGCAAATCACCAAAGAAATAAAATGCCAATGGCGCCACACTGTTTGGCGGCATAAAATAACGCACTTGCAGCCCCATCTTTTTAAAGTACTGCTCGGTAAGCGAAGACTCGTTGGGCTGATACTCAAAGCCCAAAATTGGGTGTTGGTTTTCAGTACGTTGATAGGTTTTGTTGTCAGAAACGCTCAGGCAAATCACTGGTGGCTTGTCGAAGTGCTGCTTGTAACTATCTGACTCAATAAAGCACTTAAACAGTTTGCCATGGAGTTCGCCAAAGTTACTGGGCACACTAAAGTTCGATTTGTCTTTATTATATTCCCGTAGTACCACGCTAAAATCATAGTCACGAACATACGAAGAAAAGTTATTGCCCACAATACCAGCGATGCGCTCATTGGTTTTATGGTCAAGGATATTGGTTTTCAAAACTTCTATGGAAGGAAACGCCTGCTCGCTGCCTGCAATGGCGATATCCACAGACACAATCTCCAACTCAACGGTGTAGCGTTCCCCTTTGGGGTTATCCCAGTTAGCCAAGGCGTTGAAACGATTATTCACCATCTGTAAGGCGTTGCGTAAGTTTTGTTGGCGGCGCTCACCACGGGCCAAATTAGCAAAATTGGTGGTAATTCGGGTGTTGTTCGACGGCTCGTAATTCTCATCGAGCTTAAGCTTTTTAATATTAAAGGTAAATTCTGTCGTCATGGTTTTTCCCTGTCATAATGAATCACGGTTGCTGGCAAACAACCCAGCATGCAATATCACTTCTGGCGGTGTTACCCTTGCCTCGAAAGTGATGAGATGCAGTAGTTATACGTGTTCCAGTTAGAGAAAAAAAACGCTTTAATTTCACCCCTACTATGAGGGCGATTCATATAAACAGAGCGGTGCTAACGCTCATCAGCAAAACCTCCCCAAAACACAAATAAACACCCAGACATTTAGAACTCTAAAAGTCCAAATATAGTTTTATTCATATTCAAGATGAGGAAATATCAGCCCTTATTATGACCGCAATTGTTATACTGGTGAGCACCTTTGCAATCAAAATATCAGTATAACTGACTGATATTTAATTAATTTAAATAAGAATAATATGACTGAGCTGATCCTACTGTTGTTGAGCTGCGCTGTACTTGGCGCCGTGGTTGGTTTTTTAGCAGGCCTGCTGGGCATTGGCGGCGGGCTAGTTATTGTGCCTATGCTGAGCAGTATTTTACTCTACTTTGCGGTGCTGCCGGCAGAGCAAGTGGTGATTGTTGCTATTGCCACCTCTTTGGCTTCAATTTTATTTACCTCCACTGCAGCGGCCAAAGCGCACCATCGCAATAATAATGTGCCGTGGCATATTGCCCCTTGGATTATGGTTGGCGTAGCGGTTGGCGCCACACTCAGTGGCTTTTTCGCGCCACTGCTTGATGCCGAGGTGGTTAGCATTATATTCGTTGCCAGTGTACTTTTGATTGCAGTAAAAATGGCATTTGGCAGCAACCAACCTAAACAGACGCACCCTTTACCTAATAAAGGGGTGTTGATGCTACTCAGTGGTGTTACCGGAAGTGTGTCTGCGGTGATTGGCATTGGTGGCGGTGCTTTGCTGGTGCCACTGCTGACTTTCTTTTCTGTTGATATTAAAAAAGCCATTGGTTGTGCCTCGGCAAGCGGCATTGTTATCGCGTTATTTGGCTCAATAGGTTATATCAGCACGGGTAGCCAAGATTTGGCGCTTAACCATGGCTTTGCTGGGTTTGTTTACTTACCAGCACTGCTTGGGATTGTGTGTACCTCTTGGTTTACCGCCCCACTTGGGGCCAAAGCAACCCAATATTTACCGGTGGCCACTATTAAAAAAGTGTTTGCGCTTTTGTTGGTTGTTATGGCGATGAAGTTGTTGGTTTATTAGTAGCTATGCTTAACGGAGTTTTAGTTTTGAACTTTTTGTGTTGAAATTTTGAACTCAAACAACTTGTAGTGCCATAGTTCTTTTCCTCTTATGAGTGTTGGTATAGTCGTCCTCGTGACGGGTTTCGACGTCCGTCCATGGGCGTCAACTGACTTATCGATGCTTGCCCAAAGTAAAGTAAGCAAAAGAAAGAACGCTTCCAGCATCACACTAATACCAGCTTGCTTAATTAAAGGGTCGATTCTGAGGCAATTAAACATTGTCAATAACACCGCTCCCGCATCCTGCTACCGCCAAGGTACCTGCGTCCATGCAGGCAAGGCAAAAGTTTTGCAATTTGGTGGTGCCAAATAAGAAACTTTTAACGGAGTTAGTGGCAGCGCTTTAAAATATTAAATAATGACAGCACTTTTTGCTTCTGTGTATTCAGTTGGTTGTCCTCGTGACGGGTTTCGACGCCCGTCCATGGGCGTCAACTGACTTTTCTTTGCTTGCCCAAAGTAAAGTCAGCAAAAGAAAGGGCACTCCCAACATCACACCAGGAACCTCAAGTAATCAGCCAATTTTAACGTTACCAGCATGTAAGGGCCGTCCTTGGCCCTGTCATGCTTTTTCGCGCTTCCATGCGCGAAATAAGTTAATTGGCTGCTGACTTGAGGGTGTGATGAGGGAGGTAAAATTGCTGCAAGCGCGCTGCTTTTAGCTCGCAATTGAGTGGCTGATCTAAACGAAAAACGGCCATTTCGATTTAGAATAAAACCTTTTAGCTTTTAGGTTATTGGCCTTCTCCAATATTCAGAAAAGTGAGCGATTTGCGTATTTTTGTCCTTAGACCAACTTGTAACAATGCAATAATTTCTCAAGCTAGTAATGGTTTACCAAATTTGGTATTAATATGTGAATTAGAAAAGTGAGCCATACCACGGTAGAGAAATGCGCGATTTGCGCACTACTTAATTATTATGCATATTTCTAGTTGAGAGGTTAAATGGAGTCGGTTCAGGTAGCATTAAATCCGCTGGATTGGTCAGGTGTTTCGGCAATCACATCAATCTTGATGCTTTTCATCAACATTTTCTTACTCGTGTCAGTAATTTTTGCTTACCGAACCATTAAAGAAGAAGTTAAGAATAGAGACAGTACTTTGCTACTTTGGGCAATGGATGAAATGTCAAAGATTAAGTCAGATCTTTCATTGCTCCATAATGCAGGTGACTATGCGATCGGAGAGCTAGGGGGCGAAAACCATGAAGTCATTTGGTCTAAAGAGACGGTTGATGCAGCGTACCGTGTCAGCATTGTGATGCAACGGTTATCCTACATGGCGATGTCAGGGCTTATTAGTCGGGAGCATTTTTCCAAGATGTGGGGGCCTGCTTTTGAGAAAGCATGGAAATCGTTGGAATCATATATTCATCACAAGCGTTTCCTAAACGGTAAGCCTTTAACACTGGCCGAGGGTGCCTATAGCCGTAATGACTTCGAAAAATACGCTCTGTACTGTAAGGACCTAAACATATAACAAGACAATCAAATTCTTTCCGGCCTCCACCGGACGCCCTTCTTAGGGCGCTGCTTATTGCTGGTGTTTACATTTCAAAACGGAACCCAAGGATTTATGGAGTTAATAAAATATCTAAATGAGCACTTCATTACTAAATGCGAATTGCTTGAACTTTCAAAAGTGACTGAAACAGAGTTGAGAGAACTTCAGCAGCAGGGCTTAATGCCACAGTGTTCATATAAGCTAAAACTAAATTTGGAAAGTGATTCATTTTTTGGTGTGCACTGCGATAATCAAGTGTTGGAGTATTACGCAAAGGGTTATATCTCTTGGTTAACAGCTATTAAAGACCTTGAAAGTAAACACAACGCTTACTTATCTTTTTCTGCACGTTAAAAAACCGCTTTAGACAGTTTAAAAAATGACGGTTTTGCAACAAATAACAATAAGTTCAAAGAAAACATAGAGTCACATATAGAAGAGGAATGGTCTCATTTTTTAAAGGGTATCTATGGTCTATGCACCAAGTCTGGCTTGCCGGAGGATATAGCCGCTAAAGAGCTTGCCATACTAGAGATTAATGAACTTGCCGAAAAACCTGATTTAGATGAGAAACAATTAAACAGCCTCCAACGTGCAGTTAATCTGCTGGATTCTGTCAGTTCCTTATTTGCACCTCATGAGAGATCAAATAGTTCTCGCCATCGTTTGGTTGACGAGGTGCGTCGTAAGTACAAGCTACAAAGCTAACAGAATAATATACGGCGCTCCCACTGCCGCCTCTTACAACTTTGCAGCTGCCAGCTTTGATTAGTTTTTAACAACCAAAGCTGACAGTTGTGAGGAGTTGGCATAAATGATCCCAAGCGATTAATTAGCGAAGCTTTACCGCAAACGGTAAGTTAGTCGCTGTTTCTTTCTTCAGGTAGGTCGCTAAGGTACTCGACAAATTCAACTTCAAAACCCATGGGGTCGATAAAGTAGGCGTTTTTGCGGTGGGGGTGCTCTGCGCCTTGTTTATCCACTGGGTAGCCGGCTTGTTCTAGGCGCTCGACTAATCTATCTAAGTTTTTTACCACGTAGGCAAAGTGTGCCAGTCCTAGTTGGTGGCCGGTTAAGTCGCGGTTTTCTCCTTCGCCGTTGTCGCTCATAGCAATGTAGTGGTAATCATCGCCAAAGTGCAGCCATGTACGCGCTTTGCCGTACCACTCTCCTGTGCCCTTGCTTCTTATTTTCCAATGCGGAAAAGCGGCGCCATAAAAGTGCAGCATTTTGTCGAGGTCATTTACGATTAGGTTAATGTGTTCTAAATACATAATTTTTCTCCTTGAGCTTTTTTGTATTAAGTGCAAGCGCATGTGTTCGTTGCATTGACTAAAAGATAAAACCTGAAGCTAACTTGAGGTAAAGAGAAAAAATGAGATTTATCGAAAAAAGTTGAATTAATGCACTGAGCGACCATAGTGGGTAACAACAATCATTATAAGGAAGCGTCATGAAACGTATTTTTGCAAGTGCCGCGCTGGCCAGCCTCTGTGCGGTTGCACAGGCCACGCCGTTAGCGCCTACCGATATATTTAATTTAGAGTACGCCAACCAAATCGATATTAGTAACGACGGCGATAAAGTCTTCTTCGTACGCAATCGCATGGACATTAAAAGCGATAGAAAAGTCGGCAATATTTGGTCGGTGGATTTAGCCACCAATGCCATGCATCCCGTGACGGATGGTTTGCATATGGACTACTCGCCGGTGTTGTCACCGAGTAATGACCGCATTGCTTTTATCTCTACTCGCGATGGCAGTAGCCAAATCTATGTAAAATGGCTTGCCACTGGGGCCGTTGCTAAAATCAGTAACTTAACTCATAGCCCTTCTTCGTTGCATTGGTCTGAAGATGGCAAAAGCCTGTTCTTTAGTCAGTTTGTGCCCAGCAAACAAGCGCCACCGGTGAGTGTGGCTGGCAAGCCTGAAGGAGCTGAGTGGGCAAAGCCGCCGGTGTTTATCGATGATGTTTATTACCGTGCCGATGGTGCTGGTTATACGGAACCGGGGTTTCGCCATATTTTTAAAATCGACGCCAACGGCGGTAATGCTATCCAGCTGACTTCTGGTGACTTCGACCATGGCGGCAGCTTAAGCTTTGGTGATGACGGTAAAACCCTTTATTTTTCTGCTAACCGCCACCCCGACCACAAGATGCAGCCCACCAACAGCGAAGTCTACAAACTCGATTTAGACTCGCTAGAAATTACCGCAGTTACCGACCGAAAAGGCCCAGATCGTAACCCGCAAGTGTCGCCCAACGGTCGCTATTTAGCCTATTTAGGGCACGACGATAAAAAAACCAATTACGAAAATAATCTGCTGTACGTTAAAGACTTGCGCTCGGGAGAGACGCAAACCTTTGCTACCGACTTAGACCGCAGTTTAGAGTCGGTCACTTGGGCGGCTAATGGCCGTGGTGTGTACGTAAGTTACGACAGCGAAGGCAAAACCACGCTTGGCTACCAACCCTTGAAGGGCCGTTTTGAAGTGATCACCGACGAAATTGGCAGCGTCAGCTTTGGCCGCCCTTATTCGGGTGGCGATTATGACATCAGTGACCGCGGCTTAGTTGCTTTCACCTTGGCAGACACCCAAGCTCCAGCCGACGTAGCGGTAGTGAAGCGAGGCGAGCCTCGGGCTATCACCCAGCTTAATACCGATGCTTTAGGTAATAAAGAATTAGCCAAGGTTGAAGAAGTGTGGCTGAAATCAAAACACGATGAGCTGCCAATTCAAGGCTGGGTTGCCTACCCTCCTGGCTTTGATAAGTCGAAGAAATACCCCTTAGTGCTGGAGATCCATGGTGGTCCGGTGGCCAACTATGGCCCTCACTTTAGTGCCGAAGTGCAGCTATTCGCCGCACAAGGGAACGTGGTACTGTACATGAACCCACGTGGTAGCGACTCGTATGGTAAAGAGTTTGCTCAAACCATTCACCATAACTACCCAAGCCACGACTACGACGACCTAATGACCGGCGTAGATCACCTCATCAGCGAAGGCTTTATTGATAAAGATCGTTTATTTGTAACCGGTGGCTCCGGTGGCGGAGTGCTAACCGCTTGGACTGTAGGGCATACCGATAGATTTGCCGCAGCTGTGGTAGCAAAACCGGTGATCAACTGGTACAGCTTTGTGCTTACCGCTGATTTTTATCCGTTCTTTGCGGATTACTGGTTCCCAGGTAAGCCATGGGAGCACATGGAACATTATATGAAGCGCTCGCCTATCAGCTATGTTGGTAACGTCACCACACCGACTATGCTGCTCACCGGTGAAGCCGACTATCGCACGCCCATCTCAGAAACCGAGCAGTACTATCAAGCGCTGAAGTTACAAGGCGTAGACACGGCCATGGTGCGTATTCCCGATGCCTCGCACGGGATCACCCGTAGACCATCGAACCTGTTGAACAAGGTAGCTTACATTCAGTGGTGGTTTGATAAGCACGATCCTAAAAAGTAATTCACTTACCAACCAATTGGGCTGACAGCCTTATTTTGTTAGCCCTTTTTCTTTTACGAGCACTCCTTTATTCTCACCGCGTTTTTCAAACTCAGCTATAGCGCCTGGTTGTTATTGGAAAACCAAACAGCTATACCCATACGCTTATTTTAATTGATTAAACCTCTCTCATTTATTTTTTCGAATACTGCAATTCGTTTTTCTTGATGTTAAGCCTCGGCGTTGTGAACTACATTTTAAAACGCAGTTCGTAACCTACTTTTAAACGAGGGATTAACCATGAGAACAACACCTAAAATTGTCATCTCTGCTATTGCATTGGCGGTGTCTAGTAGCTTTTCTGCTACTAGCTTTGCTGCTGCCAGCGAGGCAAAAACCAACCAGTTTTGGTGGCCGGAGCAATTGAATTTAAGCCCACTGAGACAGCACAGCCCAGAATCCAACCCTTATGGTGCTGACTTTGATTATGCCAGCGAATTTAACAAACTCGATCTTAGCCAAGTAAAACAAGACATAGAGCGCACCTTAACGGATTCACAAGACTGGTGGCCGGCCGACTGGGGTCATTACGGGCCCTTTATGATTCGTATGGCGTGGCACAGTGCTGGTGTATACCGTGTTCATGATGGCCGCGGCGGCTCTGCAGGAGGTCAGCAACGTTTTGATCCGCTCAACAGCTGGCCAGATAACGCCAACCTCGACAAAGCCAGAAGACTACTGTGGCCGATTAAACAAAAGTACGGTCGTAGCCTCTCGTGGGCCGATTTAATGGTGCTTGCCGGTAACGTCGCGCTAGAATCAATGGGCTTTAAGACCTTTGGTTTTGCCGGTGGTCGTGAAGACGACTGGGAACCCGATCTAGTCTACTGGGGCCCAGAAGAAGCTTTCTTAAAAGATGAGCGCCGTGACAAAAAAGGCAAGCTAAAAGGCCCACTGGCAGCAGTAGAAATGGGCTTAATTTACGTTAACCCTGAAGGTCCTCATGGTAAGCCCGACCCCTTATTAGCAGCCAAAGACATTCGCATGTCGTTTGGTCGCATGGCAATGAACGACGAAGAAGTGGTAGCGCTGATCGCCGGTGGCCACACCTTTGGTAAAGCCCATGGCGCGAAAAAGCCAAAGGACTGTGTCGGTAAAGAGCCAGCTGCGGCCGCTATTGAAGAGCAAGGCCTAGGTTGGAAAAACAAATGTGGCTCGGGCAAAGGCGCCGATACCACCACCAGCGGCCTAGAAGGGGCATGGACAGTATCGCCGACTCAGTGGTCAACCAACTACCTCGACAACCTAATGAACTTTAATTGGGTTATGACCAAAAGCCCTGCCGGTGCCACACAGTGGGTGCCAGACAATGAAGCGGCGCAAAACTTAGTACCCGATGCCCACATTGAAGGCAAACGCAGTGCACCCATTATGTTTACCACCGACTTAGCACTGAAGTTTGACCCTGAGTATCGTAAAATTGTTGAGCGATTTCGCGCCGACCCCAAGCAATACGAAGAAGCCTTCGCCAAAGCCTGGTTCAAACTCACGCACCGTGATATGGGCCCAAGAGCGCGTTATGTCGGTGAGGAAGTACCACAAGAAGTACTTAAGTGGCAAGACCCTATTCCAGCCGCTGATTACGAAATGATAAACGCAGCAGATATCGAGGCGCTTAAGCAAGATATTGTAAACTCAGGCTTGAGCAAGCAAGAGCTTATCAGAACCGCTTGGGCGGCGGCTTCAAGTCACCGTGTTACTGACATGCGTGGCGGTGCTAATGGTGGCCGCTTACGCTTAGAGCCACAGATCAGTTGGGAAGTGAACAACCCAAGCGAAGTGAAAAAGGTATTAGCGACCTTGAGCGACATTCAAACTCGCTTTAACCGCAACAGTGGTGATAAAGCCGTGTCAATTGCCGACCTCATTGTGTTGGGTGGAGCTGCGGCATTAGAGCAAGCTGCCAGCGATGCCGGTTACGATATTACTGTGCCATTTCAGCCTGGCCGTACCGATGCATCGCAGCAACAAACCGATGTTAAATCGTTTGGTTACCTTGAGCCTAAGGCCGATGCATTTAGAAACTACTACAGTGAAGACGCCTATATGTCACCCACCAAAATGCTGGTTGATAAAGCCAACTTACTTGGCTTAACGGTACCAGAAATGACCGTATTGCTAGGTGGTTTACGGGCACTTGATGCCAACTACAAAGGCTTGGAGCATGGTGTGCTTACTAACAACCCAGGACAGCTTAACAATGACTTCTTTGTTAACCTTCTCAGCATGTCAACTAAGTGGTCAGCCGTTGAAGGAGATCCTGGCTTGTATCAAGGGGTTGACCGTCAAACAGGCGAGCCAAAATGGACCGCGACTCCGGTCGATTTAATCTTTGGTTCAAACTCAGAGCTGCGCGCGATTGCAGAAGTGTATGCCTCTGATGACGCCAAGCAGAAGTTTGTTGACGACTTTGTTGCCGCTTGGGTAAAAGTGATGCAACTAGACCGCTTTGACTTAAAATAAGCCAACAACGGTGGGGCGCAAGCCCCACTCTTCTTTCATTAAAGCGCAGCTAAAATGGCTTCCGCTTTGCTCACTTCAAACTGTTTCGGCTCCTCAACGTGTAATTGAGTAACCACACCGTTTTCAATGACCATGGCATAACGCTGCGAGCGCACACCGCCAAAGCTACCTGTGTCCATGTCTAACCCTAGTGCTTTAGTAAAGCTGGCGTCGCCATCTCCTAACATCATGATGTCATCGGCATTGTGGGCTTCACCCCAGGCTTTCATTACAAAGCCATCATTTACCGCGACGCAGGCAATGGTATCAACTCCTTTTGCCTTGATTTTATCGCCATTAACAACAAAGCCTGGCAAATGTGACGCTGAGCAGGTTGGCGTAAACGCACCTGGTACTGCAAACAGCACCACTTTTTTATCCGCAAACAGTTCATTCACTTGGTGAGTTTGCATGCCGTCGGCGGTTAATTCACTGAGCTCTGCCGCGGGCAGTGATTGTCCCACTTGTATCATAGCTTAATCCTTATGGTTAAATGTATTGTTACTCTAGACCATATGGAGGCGATTGCCGTATTTTTAAATCTTCGGGGCAATATCTATTTGCTATTAAAGTAAAAAAGCCCCCTTTAATGGGGCCAAAGTCACTGCCTTGCTGTATTCGGCTCAGTTAAAGTAAACTTTATGCTGAACGAGTAAGCCGCGCTACAGTTCGCCACTTACCAGCAAAGTAGTGCACTGCAACTAAAACGGGCCGCGGTTGTTACTCGGCGAGTGCCATAAACTTTGCCAAACATAATTACCGTGGATATAAAATAATTGTTCTGCGTTAATCAGCCCCCTATCCGCTTCAGAAAAACCCAAAGGCAAATCACTGTGTATTGGCGCTGAAAGCTGCGCTTCACTGCGACCCATATACTCTAAGCTTGGTTTTTCTTGCAAAGAAATAGTAAATGCAGCCAGGCTATTTTCGTTATACCACTGCTGCACAGCCCCCTCAGACTCCGCCACCTGCCACGACACCAATGGCAAGGAAAAACGCACTTGAGTTTGCTCAGTCACCATTGCCAGCGCACGATAGTCGTATTCCAGCGGCGTAAACTGCTCAGTAAAGTAGTGTGCACCAAGTAGCAATGGGGCAGTTGGGTCACTGACATCAAATAAGCTAACTTGAGTGCCTATTCCTTCTGCCGTTTCAGCGCTCACCTGCTGACCCACGCCTAATAATAGATTTTCAGCAACAGGATGGAGATAAGTCGAGTACCCGGGAACGTCTAGCTCCCCTATTATTTTGGGGGCTCGTGGGTCACTAAGATCAATCACATAAAGGGGAGCGCTTTGCTGAAATGTCACCACATAGGCTCGGTCGTTGACGTAGCGCACCGCATACACCTGCTCTTCCACTTGGCTAGATTCTGGGTCGACCTTGCCAATGGGCTGCGGATGTTGAGCATTAGGTAGCTGTGCAATAATGGCTAAATTGTTGCCCTCGGCTTGCAATAGATGTAACTGATGTAGATTCCCAATCTCAGCATCATCACGGCTAGTGAGCACTCTAAGTACCCCGTCACGTTCATCAAAGCGCGTTGCCGCCATGGCATCACTGGCACGTGCTAAGACTCCTGGTACTTGACCCGTTGCTTGATAACTCGCCCCCTGCTCTGTTAACGTAAACTTATGCAGTACTATGCCTTTAGGGTCCCAAAGCGAAGTGTTGCCCTGATCCGACTTACTAGGTGTAAAGAAATAACTGTATAAGTACAATGCCGAAGGGGACATATAAAAGCCATCACTGCGAGCACTGACACAGGCTGTGGTTATATCCGTAGGGTTTTCAACATCAACACTGGTGATGGTTGTTAGGCCATGGTAGCCATCATTTTCCGTGGCATCCGCAGGGATATAACAGTTTTCACTGGTCACCAGTGGCTGACTGGTTTGCTCGGTTAGGTTAGTAAGCCTAGGGAGCATTGCTGGCAGCTCAGTGGCCTGCAAACGCGCATAACTTTGCTCTTTATCATTGGCGATAAAATCACTGTAAGTTAGGTCATGCTTAGCGATAATATAGAGCTTATTGCCCACTAAACGACTTCCCAATAAGGTGCCGTCCATTGCAAAACGTTGCCCTACTTGGGCTTGCGCAGGCAATGAAACATCACTGAATGTTAGCTCAATGTGGCCTGGCGAGTTTGCCTCTGAAGTCACACCACTTTGGTTAAACTGCTCAGCGAAGTGAGGGTTACTGCCCATCATCACACTCACTAGGGTCTGCTTATGTAAGTATAAGTGTTGGCTGGTAAACTCACGCGGTGAAAGCGTTAGCTCATTCACTTGCGTCGCTTGTGGTTGTTGTAAATCCATGATCCGAACAAAGGTTTTACTTGCCTCGCGGTTATAAGCCGTTTGCGTACTTCCGGCAATAAACAAATAACGGCCAGCAAACTTAATACGGTCACCCTCAGCAACGCCAGCCACCAGCTGATTGCTGGTTGAATAAGGAGAGGCCGGCGGATGCGCTGTGCTTTGTTGCAACCGCGCCAGAAAAATACCATTTTTAATAAAACGTTCGAATTGTGCGTGGCTGGCCCGCTGTAAAGGGGCTTTACTGTTGCTGAAGGCCTTTAATGGCGGCACGCTTAGTGCTTCTGTGTCACTGCTGGTGTCACCGCAGGCACTCAAACCTAAAAGCAAAATTAAGCTTAATACCTTCGTGTACTTCATGCTTGAAACCTTGATTCATTGCCGTGCTACCAAGCCTAGCCATCTGGCACTAAAATTCTGTTATTATGACGCCTAGTTTTGTTATTTATTGTTACCCTTAGTGGTGTTTTACCCCAGTGCTGGTACATTAACTGCAGAATTCTTAATCGGCGTTCATAAGCATGCTATATCTTTATGGAGTTAGAGGTTGAAAAAATTTCTTGGTGCCTTGGCGCTGCTACTTGCCCCCCCCTCATTGGCTAACTCATCAGACTGTGATGCTGAGCAACAGCAATGTGTTGCTGTTGGCCAATGGCAAGTTGGTGTGGCAGTAGGTGCAGGCTTTATTTCAAACCCATTGCATCAAGGTGAAAACATTCCTTTGGTTGTGGTGCCTTATTTAAGCTACTACGGTGAGCAGTTATTTTTTGATAATGGCACGCTGGGCTACACATTAGTGAATAAGCCGCGCTTTGATTTTAGCTTAATCACCACCTTTAACGCCGAACAAGCTTACTTTGAAAAGTTTCACCCGAATAATATCTTCTTGCCAAAAACCTTTTTAGACTCCAGCGCCCAACTGCCTGGTGGAGAATCTACCGTTATGGCCAATGCCATTTCATTGCAGCAAATAGCTAAGCGCAAATGGGCCGCGGATGGCGGCGTATTAATGCACTGGTTGCTCAGCGATCAGGTAAAAGTGTCGGCCAGTTGGCTCAGAGATATTACCAACACCTATCAAGGCCACTTGGCAGAGGCCGCGATCAGCTACCGCTTTGCTTTATCTGGCAAAGCAAGCGCTGCAGTTAAAGCGGGTGTGCAATGGAAAAGCCAAGCATTGATTGACTACTATTATGGCATCGACGGCAAAGACACCGGCAACGCTAGCTTCTGGTATAACGGCAAAGCAAGCCTACAACCTTACCTCAGTTTTGCTTACTCCTATGCCCTTTCAGAGCAGTGGCAATTTAAGTTCAACGCCAAATACAAACGCTTAGACAGCGCCATGACCAACAGCCCCCTAGTGACTGATGATTATACCGCCACGGTATTTGTCGGGGGCAAGTATGAATTTTAACTCTGCATTGTTGTGCGTGTGCTGTATAGCCCCTTTACAGGCGATGGCAGAGCAAAGTAGCGCTATACGTTTTGCTATTAAGCCCATCACCTGCATGGTAAAGCAGGCTGGGCAAGCGTGTGAAATGACCGCTAAAATCGCGTGGCAAAGCGATAAAAAGGAAGATTTGTGCTTGTATCAACAGCAGTTGCAATTGGCTTGTTGGCAACAAACGCAAAAAGTCAGCACCAACAAAGCCATAAAACTTGAAAAAACCATGCGATTCACATTAAAAAATAGTGAGCAACAAGTAGTTGCCGAGCAGCTCATTGAAGTTCACAGCAGCGCCAACCAAAAGTATCGTCGTAAACTGAAAAGTGATTGGAGTGTATTTTAATGGCCAAAGTATTACTGGTTGAAGATGATGTTAAGTTAGCCGAGCTAACGGCTAAATTTTTACGCCATAACGACTTTGAGGTGGTCACTCTGCATCACGGCGTTAACGCCATAAAAGCCATCGAAGCGGAAAAACCCGATCTTTTAATACTGGATATTATGTTACCTGGGTTAGATGGCTACTCCATCTGCAAAGCGGTACGGCAAGAGTTTACTGGGCCAATTTTATTTTTAACCGCCAAAGACAGTGACTTTGACCACGTAAAAGGGCTTGAGATTGGCGCCGATGACTACATTATTAAGCCGGTCGAACCTTATGTCTTGCTTGCTCGCCTTAATGCGTTATTACGCCGCACCACAGTGCAACCAAGCAATACCGAGTCAATCGTGTTAGGCGAGCTGCACATTGATAAATCGGACCGCAAAGTTTTTTTAGCGGATAAAGAGATTGAGCTCACCAGTTATGAGTTTGATTTATTGAAAACCCTCGCCAGTCACGCAGGGGAAACCTTGAGCCGCGATTACATCTACAAGCATGTGGTTGGACGTGAGTATGATGGCTTAGACCGCAGTGTCGATGTGCGCATAAGTCGCTTACGGAAAAAGTTAGGCGACAATTTAGAGCAACCTTCGCGTTTAATCACCGTGTGGGGCAAAGGCTACCTCTGCTCTAAGTCAGCATGGGGCTAAATCAGTTGTGTTAAAACTTCTGCTGAGCCTGTATTTGGCGGTCTTCGCTAGTATTGTTGTCATTAACCAAATCAACGAACTTATTTGGCAGCAGTGGGCCGTGTCAGAACCGGACGAGCTGAGACACGCACAATCCGTAGCCCAAACTTTGCAAACCAGTATCAACGCAAGCTCGTTGCCAGCTGAGTCGCAAAACCTCAAAGTGTTGCACATCGACGACGTGGCTTGGCTGCCCGAGCAAGCCTCATTATTACGCCAAGGAAAAGTACTGACCAGTTACAATAGCCAAGGTGATGCCTTACTCACCCTGGCGGTAGCAAACTCAGACAAGCTCATACAACTTGGCCCCTTCGCCCCAGCCACCAGCGCTGCGGACAAACGTTGGGCGCTGAAACTGCTTTCTTACGCAATTCTGGCGTTTTTATTGATGTTATGGATACGACCACTGTGGGTAGACTTGCTGCAATTAAAACACATTACCGCCAGCCTCACCCAAGGGCAGTTACCCAGCACAACTCGGCGCTCACGATTTTCAGCCATTGCTACCTTGACCGAGCAAATTCGTGCTCTTGCGGCGCAAGTAGCGAGGCTAATAGAGAATCAAAAGTTATTGGTTAATGCCGTCTCCCATGATCTGCGTACGCCCCTAGCAAGGCTTAAGTTTGCCCTCGCCATGCTGCCTAAGGAGAGCCAACAGCAAGCTCAAGCCATGGCCGAAGACGTTACCGAGATGGAGCAGTTAATCGCCGAAATGCTGGCTTACGCGCGACTGGAGTTCGAGCTTGAGGACTTAACCATGAGCGACATCGACCTCAACGAGGTGGTAGCGCAGCAAGTCAGCAAACTCGGTAAATTAACCGAGAAAACCATTCACTTTCAGGCTGGCAGCAACGCAATTAATGTCACTGGCAATAATCATTACCTCAGTCGTGCCTTGCAGAACCTGATCCAGAATGCCGATAAATACGGTCACAGCCAAATTTCAGTGTCGCTGCAATACAACAATGAACAAGCCAGTATTATTGTTGAAGACGATGGTAATGGCATTGCCAAAGAGCAATGGCAAAGCATTTTTGTGCCTTTCTCGCGGTTAGACGAAAGCCGCAGTAAAAACAGCGGCGGCTACGGCCTGGGGCTGGCTATAGTCCGCAAAATTGCCCAATGGCATCACGGTGAATGTGAGGTTGGCGAGGCCAGTTTAGGCGGCGCCAAGTTTACTTTAACCCTGCCGTTAAAGCGTTAGTGAGTAGTAAATTAAAGCTTCACTGAGCCACGCAATGCCTTGGTTTGCCCACGCTTGGTTTTTTGATTAAGCCGCTTGCGCTGGGCACTTTTACTGGGCTTGGTGGGGCGACGCTTTTTTTCCACTTTGGTCGCTTGTTGAATAAGTGCTTGCAAGCGCTTCAGGGCGTCTTCGCGGTTTAGCTCTTGAGTACGATGGTTTTGCGCCTTGATCACCACAACCCCTTCTTTGGTGATGCGCGAATCGTTCAGTTCAAGGAGCTTATCTTTATAAAAGGCAGGTAAAGTTGAGCGCTTGATATCAAAACGCAAATGTATCGCACTGGCTACCTTATTGACATTTTGCCCTCCGGCGCCTTGGGCGCGGATCGCCGATAAGTCAATTTCCCACTCTGCCAATGTTACGTTATTTGAAATTTTTAGCATACTTCCCCCATTGGTGTGATTTTACCATAGCAGCAAAATCACACCAAATGAGGGCCGCGAAGTGTTATTAAGCGGTGCGAGTGGCTATCGCAGGAGGAACTCGCGCAGCCATCACTGCAGGGTAAAGCGTTGCTAGCTGGCCAACAGCAATCATGGCGCCGGCACACCAAAGTAAATACTCCCCGGGCACCGCGCTAAGAGCAAAGTAGTTAACCAAATACATGTTCGCTAAGATGGCAAGCACTGAGCCCAGCACGATGCCTGCAACCATCATAATTGCATTTTCTAACAGCAAGTAAGCCAATACCTGGCTGCGAGTCGCGCCTAAGGCACGCCGCGTGCCTATTTGCTTACGGCGCTTGATCACGGTGTATCGTGCCTGACCAAAAATGCCCAACATAGTGACAAAAGCCAGTGCGATGATCACCGCCTTTAAGGTTTGGCTGGCAGCAAAGTCGGCTTGCAGATTGTCTTTTTTTATCTCTGTGAAGGCCTGAAAGTTATCAAGGTGACGACCGGGCTGCTGCACTAACAAGGAATACGTCGCTTCCATGGCTTGCTGGCGTTGACCGGGCTTGGCTCGTACCACCAACATGCTTTCTTCATAATGCTCGCGCACCGAGCTTATTACCGTCATGTCGTAGGCATACCAAAATCGCCAGGCGGCTTTCATGTTGTCTACCACCCCAATCACACGTTGCGGCACAAACTCAACAAAAATGGTGTCGCCAACAACACTACGCCAATCTTGCGGTTTTATTTTAGCTGCGAGCTGCTTGGAAATAATCACACTGGCCGAGCTTTTGTGGCCATCGTAATACTGCTCAATGACATCGGAGGGAGAAAAGTTTCTGCCAGCGATTATGTTCAATCCCAGCGTCTCTATCACAGTATGATCAGAGCCATAATATCCAGCGTGGGTGATGCGGTCGTTTTCATTATCCGATAAGCCAACGTCCAGCGAGCGTCCCCAATTGGTCAGTGGCATGCCAGTGATCGGACTGACACTGGCCACGCTGGGTAAGGCACGAATGGCGGCTAGGTCTTGCTCCAATTGCGCACTTTTTTGCGCTTGGTTACCGACCAAGTTGGTAGAAAAGCTAAATAACTCGCTTTCATTTAACCCGGTGGGCTTTACCAACTCAGCCTCTTTAGTCACCATCATGTACATGGCATTAACCAAAATAGTGAAGGTTAACGCCACTTGTAGCGTCAAAAGTAAGGGGGCAAGCTTGCTATGTTTAATGGTTTTCAAAATAGGAAATAAGTCTCTCATGGGCCGCTCCTACAAGCTTTTCAACTGACTCGATGGCTGCGTTTGCGCCGCTCGAATGGTGGGTAACAAGCCAAAGATCATGGCGCTAATAATGGCCAGCGCCAGTGTCATGATCACCAATCCAAAGGTCATTTCCAGCATTTGCGCATAGAGGTGACTGTAAAGCTGTGCGGTAATACTGAGCCCTAATTGAGCCAGCAATAAGCCTGCTACTCCCCCCAGCAAACCAATAATGCAGGTTTCAACTAAAAACTGCAGGATAATATCGCGCTGCGATGCGCCTACGGCACGGCGTAAACCCACTTCACCGGCGCGGCTGTGAAACTTGGCCATCATCATTGCCATACTGTTGAGCAAACACACCAGTAAAAAAGCAAAAGCCAGCCAAATGGCAATGTTGCCATCTTCTTTGAGGACTTTTTGATCGTACAAATACTCCTTCACATCCAACAACTGATGTAATGGTTCGCGCAAAAATCGGCCATACTCTCTTTGCTCTGCCGAGTAACTGCGTAAAAAGTCGAGGTACTGTGTACGCTCTGAGGCAGAGCCCAGCTCTACCCAATAAGAAAGCCAAACACACTCAGAAGCCAAACGGGCAGCAAATGACTCATCGGCAGGCTCGCGCCAGCAGCGGGAAGAAATATCCGAGGCCGTCCAAAAGGTGTGATTTACTTGAGATTGCAGTGGGATCATGACATCACGAGGCTTGCTGAAGGCACGTACGCCATAATCATAGAATTTGGGGGTGGGATACCAGTGATCGATAACTCCGACCACGCGGTATTGATGTTCCCCAATCAGTAGTCCCTGTCCTACCGAGTTTGCACCGTTAAATAGCTTGTCGTTTAACTCTCTGGTGATCACCGCCTCAGGCAACCCTGCTTTATCTGCCTGCTCGCTCCATGGTTGGCCAAACAGGAATGGCACCTCGAACATGGCGAAAAAGTCGCGATAGGCACTGCGGATCGGAGTCATCTTAGCTGCTACCCGGCTTTGTTCAGTGCTGCGCACCATTTGTTTAAAGCTGGCTAGAGGAGTTTTTCTTACCCCCGGCTCGGCTTGCTGTAAATTCATGGCGTCTTGATAGGTCATGATTTTAGGCGGAATTTCTTGCCCATTTTGAATAGCAAAAGGCTTATCGGGACCATAACTGTTAAGCCGAACATGGAACAGTTTATCGCTTTTTGTCGGAATGGGATCTTTGCTCAGCATATAACTGACCGTGTAGGTGGTCATTGCCGCACCGATACCAATGGCAATGGTCGCTATCATTGACAGGGATAAAAAAGGGGTTTTGCGTAATGACAATATTGCCAGCTTAATGTAATAACCGAGCATATGATCTCCTAAGCAATGGCTTTGGCGTAGTCGGCGACTTCTGCAATAATGCCGTCGCGAATTTCCACTACACGCTGTGCTTTTAGCGCTTGTTGCGGATCATGTGTCACCATAATAATACTGGTGCCTTGGTTATTAATGTCTTGCAGCAACTTCATAATGCTATCAGCCATTTTGCTGTCTAAGTTGCCTGTTGGTTCATCCGCGAGCAAAAAAGCAGGCTTACCGGCAATGGCTCTGGCTATCGCCACTCGTTGTTGTTGACCACCAGAGAGTTGTGCTGGAAAGTGGCTTTGCCGAGACGCTAACCCCACCTTGGTGAGGGCATCCATAATGCGTTCATGACGCTGTTTGCTCGACAGCTTACGATAGCGTAGTGGCATATCGATATTGTCGTACAGATTCAGCTCGGGGATTAGGTTAAAACTTTGAAAGATAAAGCCTATTTTCTCATTTCTAAGCTTTGACTTGTGCTTGTCGCTGAGTTTTTCCACATTAATGCCATCTAATTCATACTGGCCTTCGCAGGGATTTTCCAGCAGTCCGGTAACGTTTAAAAACGTCGTTTTTCCAGAACCCGACGGCCCAACTACGGCGACAAACTCGCCAGCGGCAATCTCCAAATCGAAAGGCTGCAACGCTTGAGTTTTGATGGTATCGGTATAGTATGCCTTGGCCAAATTGCGCATTGCTAACATGTGTAAGCTCCCTATTGCAGAATTCTGACGCTTGGTGCGTCATTAAATAAGCGCGGATCCGACGTCACCACTAAATCCCCTTCTTTGAGACCAGCAAGCACTTCAACTTGCGAAATACTTCGAAGCCCCACCTTAATCGGCGTTTTAATCGCCCTTCCTTCTTTTATAACATAGGCAAATTGGCCGTTATGCACCGTGAGGTATTGACCATGGGGTAAGTAAGCAATATTTTGCTTGTGCTCTATCACAATACGGCTGGTAAGGCGTTGGTTTTGCCTAAGTCCTTTCACTGTTTGCTGATTAAAGCGGATTTTACCGGCAACCCGACCGTTTTCTATTTCTGGGGAAATGGCAACAATTTCACCTTGGTATGATTCACCATTAAGGTTAATTTCAGCACTCATGCCAATGGCTAAATCTTCTGAATAACTTTCGGGGATCTGAACTTCGATTTCGTATTCGGACAAATCAACCACACTCAACAAGGATTGATTTTTTGCCACCGTATTTTTTTGCTCAACCGCCAAATTCCCCACGATCCCCGCGACCGGTGACACCACTTTAAGGGCATCAACCTGGCGACTCAGTTCAGCCACCTTGACCTTTTGAGCATCGTATTCCAGCTCTTTGGTACGAATTTCAAACTTCTGGCTTTCTTTTAATAGCGCCACTTCTTTTAGTGCCAAACGGTATTCCCGCTCGGCATTTTGCAATTCGTCTTTGGCTTTTTGGTAATCTATATCGCTGATCACTTGGCTTTTTAGGCCATTTTCTGATCGCTGCATTTCTCGCTTTGCCGCATTCAGTGCCACTTCGGCTTCACCAAGGTAGTTTTCTTGTACTAAGTCTTGTTTTTTGGCGTGAATGATCTGACGTTGCAGTTGGGTTTCTAGGCGGTTGAGTTCAGCTTGCTGTTGCGCCAGTTCACTTTTCAGTTCTGGGCTGTCGATAACGGCTAACGTTTGCCCGGCAACCACGGAATCGCCGGCGGCAACGTGATAAGTCACCGTGCCTTGAGCTGGGCTGTAAATCTGCGGCCGCCTCGCGGCAACCACTTTACCTTGCACCGAAATATCTCTGATAAAATCGCCCTTTTTAACACTGGCAATGTGGAGGTCTTGTTTTGCAACCGCCGCTTCATCACTGAGCCACTGGGAAAAAAGGGGCGCTAACGCAACCACAACCAGCACTATAGAAATAGCAGCCAATACTAGTAACGGTAGGCGTTTTTTCGGCTTTTCGACCTTAGTATCCTGGGAGCTGGTATCAGGGATATAAGTCATGTGAGGATTCCTTTGTCACGGCTTATGTTGTTTTTATTGCTATGCAAGCGCCGCGCACAGTTTTACCCAACATAACCAGGTGTACTGAACCGTAATGCCTTATGATTGTGCTACAGCAACTTACTTTGCGTCCTATATCAACGTGCCTAAACCCTACACAAATTAAAATAAAATGTCACTATTTATAGTAATTTTTGTTAATTATTCGTTCTGATTGTTTACCAGCTCCAGATAGCGACTTTCAATAAACTTTTTCTCCTTTGACAGGTGCTGTAAGGCTTCTCGGGTTTGCTCCAGCTCTGCCTTAATTTCTTGTAATTTGGCACCATCTTCCACTTCTTGCTCTTGTACTATTAGCTGTTGAAGGGCCTGACTCTGCTCAGCAATTTGGCGCTTATACTCATTAATTGTGTGGGACATGTCTTGGCGCTCACGCTCAAAATTCGCCACCAGTTGCTCCAGCTCCTGCTCCGATGGCCCAGCCGCGGTGGTTGACTCCTCTAACTGTTGTCGCAACTCTTGATTTTCTTTTTGTAATTGTTCAGTCGATTGGTATTGATCATAGAGTTTGCGACGGGTGACTTTAAGTCGCTCAATGCTGCTATCTAAATCGCCTTTGAGCTTTTTTATGAGCCTATGAGACTTAATTAACTTGCGATTCAATTCATCAATTTTGGTTTGTTCATCTTTGGTAATGTGATCTCGGGTGGAGGTTTTTATTTCTATTAGCTGCTGCTCGAGGTTGGATTGTATGCTGGCCAGCTCTTGGATGGTTTTTTGGTTATCGGCAATAAACCGCATAGAGCGGTCAATGGCATCGCGACACTGTTGCAATAAATAGTGGTTATCGTGTCCTGCTTGGTGATTGCCTTGGACATTTTTTGCAAATAGCCGGAATTCTCTTAATATCAATAATAGGATATAAAACCAGGCCGCTAATATTAGCAGCCCGAGGTTCACCGCCATATAAATGAATACATCGCTGGGTAGTTTATCAATTAACATATTGCTTGCTCTTGGTTTACTCTTCATTTAGTTTAGTATTGGTACAAAATCGTGCCTATAATAAATCTATATTTTTCAATTAAGTGGTAGTTTGTGAAGGTATTAATCGTTGATGACAGCCCGGCAACCTTAGAAATAGTCCGACGAGGTCTTTCGCGATTTCAATATCGCAAGCTGCTGGTGAAAAAGGCGCAAAGCGCCAAAGAAGCGCTGAAAGTCATAGGCTCGTGGCACCCCGACATAGTGTTAACCGATTGGCATATGCCAGACATCTCAGGCTTGGCATTGGTTAAGGCAATTAAACAGAAGAAGCTCGACATTACCATGGCGATGGTGACAACCGTCGACGATAAAGAACAAATTAAATTGGCCATGGAATATGGCGCGGCTTTTGTGCTGTCGAAGCCCTTTGCCGACGACGATCTGCATTTGAAAATGCAGCCTTTGGTAGAAGCCGCAGAGCAAAGCATTAAAACCCGTCAAATCCATGCCCTTCACAAAGGCGTGCCCTTGCCACAAGTGGCACAACTTGAAAAACTGATGAATAAACACATCGACCCAGAGCTACGATTAGATCAGGTCCAGCCGCTGGAGTTTGACGCCGATAACCTACCTTGTGTGATGGTGGCGTATGAAGACCCCAAAATACAAAAAGTCAGGGCTGTGGGGGTGTTAGATATTTATGCCCTTTGCGTTATTGTTGCCTCAACGGGCAACCTATCTAAGTCTGAAGCGATGCAGGTGATCCATAACCATCAGATTAATGAAGAGATTTTGTCAGCCTGTAAATCGGCACTTAATTCCACTTCCTACGCTTTTTTAGACACCATGACTCGCAGAAGTTTGAAAGTAAAAACCCTGCAATTTGTGGAAAAGCCTTTTCCTAAATTACGCCAGCTGTATCAGACCGCCGCCAATATGCGCATCGATCTGTGCTGCCAACGCCCGGGTATGGCGCAAGGTAAAATCTTACTGGTGGGCTTTTTAGGCTAATATAAAAATTGCGTGGCGTCCTTGCCACGGCAAGTGCTTGGGAACTGGAAAATGGACATCGGTCATAGCAATCGCATTGCTGCGTTTACAATAGCTTGATTACTTCATGCAATTGCTAAAAAATCATGAGCCGTTTAGTTTAAAATAACTCTGCGCCAATATTTGTTGGCTGTTTTTCAGCGCTCGGCTCAGCGCTTGCAATACTGTTTTCCCCTTAGCCTTAACAATTAGCGTAGGTAAGCCAGGCAATAGCACTTCTACCTTGCACAGTGTCATGTTGCCACTTTTGCTGCTTAACTCGTCTAATCTCACGTTGACCTTGCGAATATTATCGGCATAGCTTTTTAGTCGACTTTTTACCGCTTTAGTAAAAGCGACCTTGTTATCTGCAGATAACGTGGTGTTCTGGCTAACAAGATTTAGTTTCATCTTCTACCTCAATTTGGTCGTGAACAATCTTTCTCTTGCTCCGTGACAACAAATTTACTAACCTTGAAGAAAAGATAAAAGCTGATTATATCTAACCAAGCATAAGATTTTAACGAACAATGAACATAAACTTTAACCATCTATATTATTTTTGGCAGGTGAGTAACGAAGGCAGCATCGCGGCCGCGAGTAAAATACTGCATTTAACCCCGCAAACGATCAGCGCTCAGCTATCCAGCTTAGAACAGCGCTTGGGCAAACCTTTGTTTATTCGTGAGGGTCGCGGACTCAGGCTAACGGATTTTGGCATTCTAACCAAACAGTACGCTGATGATATGTTCTCAATTGCAAAAGAGTGGTTAGAAACCACCCAAGATGAATTCGGTAACGCTCACCGCACGCTAAAAGTGGGTATTTCTGATGCCATTCCCAAATCTTTGGTTTCAAAATGGCTAGCTCCTTTAATCGAAAACGATAAAGTCGCCAACTTGCACTGCATTGACGGCCAACAAGCTGAGCTGTTAGCGCAAATGGCCACTCATAAGCTCGATATTGTATTGGCAGATAAGCCCTTAGACAGCCAATTACCTTTTAAGGTGTTTTGTCATGAAATAGGAAAGAGCCAAATTGGCTTTTATAGCTCGTCAGATACATCCGAAAAGCTCAACACACACTATCCAGCCTCACTACAAGATAAAGCGATTTTATTACCGGCAAAGCATAGCCCAGTAACCAACGCCATCCAGTATTGGTTGCAGGAGCAAGATATTGAAGTGAAAGTAGCCGGCCACGTTGATGACAGTGCCTTGATGAAATCCCTTGGTCAGCAAGGGTTTGGTTTATTTCCGGCGCCTTTATCCATAAAGCGCGAACTGGAACGCCACTATGATGTAGTGTTAATTGGCACCATGGAGAATGTTTACCAAAGCTACTACGCCTTTACCCCAGATAGGCTAATAAAAGATTCTATCTTCTCTGAGTTTGTTCGGCTCGCGAAGAGCATCAGTTAAAGTTGAACTGTCACAAAATGCATGGGCTTGAGGTAAAAACCCACAATAAAAATTAAAACAAAAGTCACAATGATTTCAAAGTTAATAGCTTATTGAAGTACTGTCATCAGTTTATAATTTATGGGGTTCCCTACCATCGAACTTTGGGCTTTTCTCTCAGCTTCCATGCCTCTATAATTTATCGAACCCTTAAATCAAACGGTATCATGTTGCACAAGCCCAAAATTCGTATTCATTTTTGCACTTTGTGTCAGTGGTTGTTGCGTTCAGCCTGGCTGGCACAAGAGTTACTCTCGACTTTTTCCGATGATCTAGCTGAAGTCGCCTTAGTGCCGGCTAGCAAAGGCTGCTTTGAAATTTATTATAATGATACCTTAATCTGGTGTCGCAAACTCGATGGTGGTTTCCCTGAAGCAAAGGAACTAAAACGGCGGGTTCGTGATAAATTGGACCCAGAGCGAGACTTGGGTCACATTGATAATTAGCTTGATACAGGCGCATGCCCTACTGGGCATTCCCCTATAACCTTATTAACTGGTGGCAAAGTCTTTTAGCGCTTGGCCACTCAAGCGGTAAATGATCCATTCGTTTTGCGGCTCGGCGCCGATGCTGTCGTAGAAATCAATGGACGGTTTATTCCAATCTAATACCACCCACTCAAAACGCCCACAGTCCTTTTCTAACGCCAAGTTAGCTAAATACTTCATAATCCCCTTCCCTGCTCCATTTCCACGCTTATCTTGGCTTACGTAAAGATCTTCGAGGTATAAACCATGCTTTCCTAACCAGGTTGAATAATTAAAGAAATAGACAGCAAAACCGATCGCCTCACTATCTTGCTCACAAATGACACTGTGGGCCCTTGCCTGCTCGCCGAACAGTTTTTTTTCTATTTCGGCTACGGTGTTCACCACAGCATCAGGCTCTTTCTCGTAAATGGCTAATTCATTGATAAAATGTAAGATGGTTTTGGCATCGGATGGCTCTGCAGGCCGCACGGTTATGGTCATTGTTTTTCCTTTTTATGAGTTTGTTTCAGACTAGCAAAAACGCTAAGTGGAAAACAGCAGCACAAGATAAGTGCACTGAAAAAGTGAACAATTAAGGTGAGCCACTCGTATAAAGGGTAAATTTAGGTATGAGGAGTCCTACCATGTTTACAAGGATATTTGCTGCCATAGCTCTACTTTTTACCAGTTTTTCATCACTCGCCAGTATCGATGTGGTGCAGCGCTTTATTGAGCAACCGAAAGCAGTGGGTGAAACAGCCAGAATGACCTATTTATTTTGGGACGTTTACGATGCCACCCTGTACGCACCACAAGGGACTTACTCTGAGCAGCAGCCCTTTGTATTAGCACTACGCTATTTACGCGATCTTGACGGTAAAGCCATTGCGGAGCGCTCTATTGAAGAGATGCAGAAACAAGGCTTTAATGACCATGAACTGGAAAAAAAGTGGCTACAACAGATGATTGCTATATTTCCTGATGTCAGTGAAGACACAACCCTTTATGGTGTCCGTAATGCCGCAGGCTATACTGAGTTTTATCAGGGCAGCAACAAAATTGGTGAAGTCCAAGACCCACAGTTTACCCGTTGGTTTTTCGATATTTGGTTAGGAAGTAAAACCTCAGAGCCCAAATTACGTGCAGAAATATTAGGACTAGGGAGTAAATAAATGCGAGCCACCATTATTATACTTATTACGTTGCTACTTACCGCTTGCAGCAGCGGTATTGAAGGAAACCGCTATGCCCAGTTGCAACCCAAGTTTGACCCTTACACCTTCTTTCAAGGGGACATAAAAGCTTGGGGCATTGTACAAGACCGTGATGGCAATATGATCCAGCAGTTTGTGGTAGACATTAACGCCTACCAGAATGAGTCGGGACAACTGATACTCGACGAAACGTTTGAGTATTTGTTGGGAGACGGCGTTAAAGAACGAGTTTGGAAAATTCGTCAGCAACAAAATGGCAGTTACGTTGGCCGAGCTGGTGATATTTTAGCCGAGGCTTCAGGTGAAACCTTTGGTAATGCCATGAACTGGCGCTATGAGATGGACTTACCTGTGGGTGACACCAGCTATGTAGTGACTTTTGATGATTGGATGTGGGCGTTTGATAATAACACCCTTATGAACCGCTCTTACATTGAAAAATTTGGCTTAACTATGGCCGAGGTGACTATTTTTATGCAAAAACAATAAAGTTATGGCGAGCTATTTATACGGCGCTTAGGCGCCGTCTTTAAAGGTAATACTCACTCTTTTATTAGGCCTCTTGATGCATTGCTAGAGACATAAATACACTCAAGGGGTTATCACGGTAAAAGCCAAAGCGCTCACAACGCTCAAATCCTAGACTTTCATATAACTTAATCGCATTGGTTTGTTTTGAACCTGTCTCTAGGCGGATCAGGGGAATTTGCGCATCTCCAGCGTAGTGCAACAAGATTTGCATAATACGCTTAGATAGCCCCTTGCCGCGATAGCTTGGCTTGACATACAAGCGCTTAATTTCGCCGTACAAGGTTTTATCAAATTGTTTTACAATGGCGCCGCAAGCAACAATACCTTCATCTGTTTGCAGGCCTACGGCATAAACATTGGGTTGGTTTAGCTCTTCCACAGCCAAAGACTGTGCACTAGCGATGGGATACAAGCTATTCATTAGCTTGTCGATTTCAGAGAACACCGCAATGGTCTGCGGATCCTCTGGCTTAAGTTGAACTAATTGCATACCTGCCTCTATATCAAACAGTCACCTACAGAGCTACTTCCGGCTCTAGCTCAAAGAGCATACTTTATACCTACTTACTGCGCAGATTGATCAATGTGTTTCATTATTTTGTTGATACTTATTGCAGCGCATAGCGTGACCGAGGTCAGACTATACCGAGTTAAACAAAATAAGCAACTTGGTGAGGTATTTTTGAATAGCTTGTTAGCTGTACCTGATGAAGAAAAAATAAATTTTTTTATTTTAATCAAATAGTTAAGATTGAAAGTTAACGTCTGAACTTAACTGGGGAAGATTAACAAAGTCAGTATTAACAAAACCAGCACAAGTAGGGTAAGCGCCGGCAGTGAAGGGGCCGTATTTGAATTTGGTGATTTGTATGGCATAAACGGAATACTCCCATTGCAGCTTCTCGGATTTTGCTTCCTAGCAAGCTTCAGAAGTGCAAAAAAACAAGCGGTGGGTTAACTCCAGCCCACAGTAATAAAGTACCAAACAAAAAATAAAAAGCAATACTAAAGATTTTGCTCGCTATACTTAGCGTGTGCGTCACAGTCGTTTTCTACTGTTACGAAAGCACAGAGGCAAAAAGCGACTACTATTGTTACAGGTGAATTTTGTTAAAGGCATGATTATGGCTTTATCGGTGAATGAAAGTATGCCAATCCTTATCGCCTCTTCAAGCTGGCGGATCATAAAGGCAACGCAGGCTGCACAACAGCTACTGGGAAACCAAGATAATATTGTAGGCAGTCAACTTGACGAACTGTTTAGCTTTCCCAGCTGCTTCCTAGAGCAACACAAAATAGATGATGGTATTTCAGTACAAGTAACACTGCGCCTTAAAGGAAAAGCTCAATATTTACTTTCTTTTTATGATGTCGCACACAATGACATTTCCATCCATATCACAGAGTTAACCAGCTACTACTGCCAAAACCCACTCGAGGATGAACAAACTCGGATCTTAAGACATGCAGTCAACAGTGCCAACTTAGGGATCTGGTGTTATGACTTAGTGAGCAAACATGCCTACTTCTCTCCTAAGTTTAAAGCCCTTATTGGCCTACCAGCATCCGCTGAGCTCGACTGGGAATCACTTAAGTCAATGATTTATCATGAAGATCGCAGCTTGTTTGCAGAACTCTTAGCGCATCATATTGAGCAGGGGCTGATGATCCAATTTGAGTTTCGTATTGAAGTACGAGGCGCCATTCGCTGGTTTGAATTCAAGGGTGAACAAGTTAAATACTGCATAAAAACACACAATGTTTATGGTATTTTGGCAGACTGCACCCATGAAAAAGACATGTTGGTTGCGCTACATGATGCTGAGGAAAGCAAGCAGCTGGCCATGCAAGCAGGAAAGATCGGCACATGGCGAGCCATAAAAGTAGCGAATCAATGGGTTTGGAACTGGGATCGACAGGCCAACTCTATCTTCAAGCTCGAAGATGACGATATCGGAAACTTACCAAAATGGCAGCAGAGCCTTCACCCTGATGACAAAGCTCGAGTCACAGAAGCGCTGCAAAACTCTTTACAAACCGGTGATACTTTCGAACAACGTTACCGCAGTGTTATTGCAGAAGGTGACGTTATCGTGCTGTATGCAAAAGGCGTGGTAGGCTGTGATGAACATGGCGTTCCCAAGCGCATCGATGGTGTGGTCATTGACCAAACCGATGTGTACATTGCGCAAAAGAAGCTACAGCATATTAATCAAGAACTAGAACAGCGGGTGGCGGAGCGTACCGCCGACTTAGAAGCCGCCATCATCAAGGCAGAGCATGCAAATCGTACCAAATCAGATTTTTTATCCATGATGAGCCATGAGCTACGCACTCCAATGAACGGTATTATTGGCGCCCTTGATTTAATTAACATTAGTGAGCTAAATGACGATAACCAAGAGCTAATCGAAACCGCCACGGTTTCGGCCAATAACTTAGTGGCGATTTTAAATGATATTCTCGATCTTGCTAAAGTAGAGCAAGGCAAGCTAGAGCTAGAAAGCTACCCCTACTCGCCATCAAAAATGCTCAATAACATTGTCAAAACGTTTTCTGCCCATGCGAATGATAAGTCCGTTAAGCTCGTGGTATTAGAAGCTACAGATTTGCCTATGACGGTCACCGGAGATGAAAACCGTGTCCGGCAAGTTATTTTTAATATTGTCAGCAATGCCATAAAGTTTAGCGTGCCGACCAGAGCAGAAGGTGCCTTAGTGTCCATTGAAGTGAGCTGGAGAACGGAGGGAGTGGCATTGTCTCACCTGATTTTCACCATATCAGACAACGGCATTGGCATCACTACAGAAGTACAGAAAAAACTGTTCACCCCCTTTACACAAGCCGAACGCTCCATCACTCGTCGCTTTGGCGGTACTGGGCTAGGATTAGCCATATGTGGCAAACTGGTTGATTTAATGGGTGGTAAAATCAGCTTAACCAGCAAACCTAATCAAGGGTCAAGCTTTGCTATTACCATCCCGGTATGGCAAGGACACACACCACAACCATTAGCGCCAACCTTTAAAACCCTTTACTTGCTTCACAGTTCAGACCAACAGGCTCCAGAATTACAACAGCTTAGCAACTGCTGCCATAAAGCCTGTGAGCAGGTCATTGTTATTGAAGACATCTCGCAAGCAAAGCCTGAGAAGGATGCTGCTCTGATCATGACTGTTACTGCGAATGAAGAAATTACACAAGGTGCTAATCAGCGTGCCTCTTTACCAACATTAGCCTTTGTCACTCCAGCTCTGCATACCACCTCTACTGAGCAGCAACTGCAGGTGGATATGGTACGCTCACTCTACCCCCACACCCAGCACTCTTTTATGCAGTTACTGAAGAAGCTGCGCCAAACGACTAAGCCAGTCCCCGTCGACAGTCTCGATGACTTAGCGCCACTGGATGAGCTCGATAGCCTGCTAACGCAAACAAAGGACTCTAGCTGCAATGAGCAAAGTGATGCCGGTAAAACAATCTTGCTCGCAGAGGACAACCCTTTTAACCAGAAGCTGATTGTTAAGCAACTGGCTCGATTACAATTAAACTGTGATATTGCCAGCAATGGCCAAGAAGCTTTGGATAAATTCAAAAATAATGACTACAGCCTACTACTCACCGACTGCCATATGCCAGAAATGGACGGTTACGAGCTAACTAAGCATATTCGTGAATTAGAACAACAACAGCAGCGCACCGCTATACCTATTGTTGCGGTGACCGGTGCGGCCATGAAAGGCGATAAAGAAAATTGCATCGACAGTGGTATGAATGATTACGTCAGTAAACCGGTAAGACTGATGGAATTAAAGGACACTTTATACAAATGGCTGAACACAGAGGATAGTAATGAGTAAATCGCTGAATCCACAAGTTATGATAGAGCTTATCGGTGATGATAAGGCCAGCGCGAGAAAGTTTTATAGCGATTTTCTCCAGCAAGCAAAGTCCAGCTGTGGGCTACTTAAACAAGCTTACCAAGACAGCGCATATCAAGAGCTGAAAGACCATGCACACTTTTTAAAAACGTCTGCCAAAGCCGTGGGGGCAGAAGTACTAGCGGAGCAACTACAAGAACTAGAGGAGCAAGCCTTAGCTAATAACCAAGCACAGTGTGCCGAGCTTATCCGCGCCATTCATACCGAACTGGGCAGCCACTTTGTGTTAGCACTAAAAGCGCATTTACAGCAAGCTTAATAGCTACCTCATTTAGTTGAATAAAATAAACAGGCCGCCATACCACAACAGTAGACAATCTATTTTACAGAACATAACAATCAAAATATACCATTATACAGATTAAACACATTCACTCATAATAGCGTCATCAACTTAATGAGGAGCGACAAGATGCTAAACAATATGGAAGGTAAATCAGTACCTAATGTAACATTTCCGGTTCGAAAAGGTGAACAGTGGCACCACCTAACCACAGCAGAGATTTTTAATAACAAAACGGTTGTGGTGTTTTCATTGCCAGGGGCATTTACGCCTACGTGCTCTTCTACTCACTTGCCACGCTATAATGAGCTGGCAAATGTATTTAAGCAAAATGGCGTCGATGACATTGTTTGTGTGTCCGTCAACGATACCTTTGTTATGAATGCTTGGGCACAATACCAAGAAGCTGAAAACATTACCCTGTTACCCGATGGCAACGGTGAGTTTACTGATGGCATGGGCATGTTAGTAGACAAAAACGATCTCGGCTTTGGTAAACGCAGCTGGCGCTACGCTATGTTGGTAAAAAATGGCATCATTGAAAAGATGTTTATTGAGCCAGAAAAACCTGGTGACCCATTTGAGGTTTCAGATGCCGACACCATGCTGGAGTATATCAACCCCAGTCAAATTAAGCCGGAGCCGGTTACGGTGATCAGTAAAATTGGTTGCCCATTTTGTGAAAAAGCAAAAGCTCTGCTGCAACAAAAAGGTCTTGCTTATGAAGAGCTAATGCTGGGCAAGCAAGCCTCTTTGACTAGCTTAAAAGCGTTGTCGGGCCGTGAAACCGTACCTCAGGTATTTATTGGCGGCAAGCATATTGGTGGCTCTGACGACTTAGCTGAGTACTTTGCATAATCCTTTACCGTTGCAATCCAAAGCAATGCTTTGTCATGGGGGTTTACAGTGGCAAAGCATCTTGCTTAGAGGTTACTCTTACTCGAGCAGTAAAGGAGCATTTATAAAGCCCATTTAAAAACTTGCTTTTATTAACAGCGCTTTGCACCATAGCTGTTACACTTAACAGCAAGCTTACGACGTTGTTAAGGATAAGGACATGGATCACCCCGAATGTTGCCACTATCATGCCGACTTTTTATCTTCGCATGAACAAAACACGATACTGACTACGCTGAATAATGAGTTTAACCTCAATCAACCCGACTATGTAGAAGTGATTGGCAAAGGCAAACAGCCAGTATGGCCTTGGAAAATGATGTTGGTTGACCCGCTTTTAGTGGATAGCGATGTCTTTGCTGCACATCACGGACGCCGTCAAGCTTGGTTTCCAGCCATATCGCTATTACAACAAAAGCTCGCTGAATTCACTGGGGTAGAATTTCCTGTTTGCGTTTGTATCTACTACCCTGATGGTGAAGAATACCTAGACTTTCATAGCGACCTACCCGCTTTTGGTCCAACCAACGTCATTGCCTCAATTAGTTTAGGTGCCGAGCGAGCATTCCACATTCGCCATCAATCTCAGCAACAACATCAGTGGCAAATCAGCTTAGCTAGTGGTTCTTTATTGCTCATGGCTGATGGCTTTCAAGACAATTACCAGCACGCTGTACCAAAGGCGACAGGTAAGGTCGGCCCGCGGTTTAACCTAACATTCCGCCAGTTTAACTGGCCTGGGCATGTTCACTCAGCTTAAGCAATTTCGAACTCGGCCTTACCATGAGAGGTGGAGGTAAAAGAACCCTCCTTGCCTAGCCAACTGTTATAAAAAAAAGAGCGGATGATCCGCTCTTTTATATCAACTTACGCTTTTTTAATCGCTTTTTTCAATTTCTTGATTTTCGCTTCATGCTTTTCAATTTTTGCCTTGCGGGCTTTCACTTCTTTTTTTAGCTTCTTAACATCGTCTTTTTTAGCCACTTAACTCTCCTTAATTTGCTTGGTATCAATAATAAAGGTAGCCATTAAGTGCAGTATTTCAAATTCATTGCGCTACAATGAGAACTATCTAAAGGGCGTTAGTCAATTTCATCACTTTACTACACAAACGCTTACTTTTTGGTATTTCTTATTACCAAATAAAACCCAGAAATTCATTAAGTTATTGATATTGTATAGTTTTAAAATATTGGCTTAGTAGTTGCTGCTAACAATCACTATTCGATTATGAGTTGGAGTAAGGATAATGTCCGTACCATTGCAAGACAGACCGTTAGAAAGCGTCAGGGAAGAAGTCATTGACCAATTAATCTTAAATTATAGCCATGGTGAAATCTCAGCAGATGCCTTTGAAAGGCGGCTTGATAAAGCATACCAGCTTGATTGTCACGAACCGTTAGCTGCCTTAAGTGCCGACTTGCCATTACAAGCCGATCCTAGATACCACAGCGAGAAAGCGGCACGAATGGGGCCAAAGTTTTCTCCCAGTGAAACGCAGCAGCCTCTCACTATCACTGCTATTTTGAGCTCAGATCACCGTGCTGGTGAATGGCGAGTGCCAAAGTCTATTACTTTGCGCAACTATCTTGGCAGCATCGAACTCGACTTTAGCAATGCCATATTCACTCACCCTGAGGTACACATATACAGTGACTGTATCATGGGAAGTGACGACATCATTGTTCCAGACTCAGTGGATGTCATCACTGAGATCACCAATATAATGGGCTCAGTCGAAAACACCAGAAACACGCTCAGCAATACTGCACACACCAAACAACGGCCACGAATTCACCTACATGGTCGCACTATTCTCGGTAGCGTGGAGGTTCGCTCTAAAGTCTCAATGAAAGAGCAGCTGAAGCAATTTGCCAATGGTTTGCGGGACTTTTTTACTGAGCACCCAAAGTCAAAGTAAATACACCTAAATTGGGCAATGTCACCACGGTGACGAAAAAGAAAAAACCCTGCCGCGTAGGACAGGGTTTTACTATTTTATATGGCGTTTAAACTATTATTTTTCGACTGGGAAACCACGGTCACGCATCAGTGCATCAACCTTGGCATCACGGCCTCTAAACTTACGGTATGCTTCGGCAGGGTCCATAGCGTTACGCACAGAGAATAGGTAGTCGACTAAACGCTCTGCTACGTCTTCATCATAAAAGCCACCTGGTGCTTCCGCGAATGCCTCTGCAGCATCAGAAGTCAGTACCTCGGCCCATAAGTAGCCATAGTAACCAGCAGAATACCCTTCGCCAGAGAACACATGGCCAAAATGCGTAGTACGGTGACGCATGACAATTTCTTCAGGCATACCAAGCGCATTCAGCTGTGACTTTTCAAACGCAACGGGGTCGCCAATTTTATCTGGATCTGTGGTGTGGAATAACATATCCATAATCGCAGACGCTAAGTATTCGGTGGTCGCGAAGCCTTGGTTAAAGGTGGCCGACTTCTTGATTTTCGCAATCAGCTCTTTCGGCATCGGTTCGCCGGTTTTATAGTGCACCAAGTAACGATTGATCACTTCGTCTGTGGCCAGCCAACGCTCTAGCAGCTGTGATTGGAACTCAGTGTAATCACGTACCCCTGAGTTTGAGCTTGGGTATTTCACTTGTGATGATAGCGCGTGCAGAGCGTGACCGAACTCATGGAAGTAAGTTTCTGCGTCTGACCAAGAAATCAACGTTGCTTCACCTTCTGGGGCTTTAACAAAGTTAGAGTTGTTTGAGCTCAAGACATTTTGTTTGCCATCAAAGGTAGTGTGATTACGGTAAGATACTGCCCAAGCGCCAGAGCGCTTACCTTTACGAGCAAATGGGTCTAAGTACCAAAGGCCAACGTTTTCACCGGTAGTTTTGTCGGTGACTTCCCATACTTTTACGTCTGGGTGGAATACCGGCACGGTGCCCTTAGCAACTGGCGTAAATTCAAAGTTAAATAAGCGTCCTGCAACATAAAACATGGCTTCACGAAGCTTATCTAGCTGTAAGTAAGCCTTCACTTCATTTGAGTCAAGCTGATACTTAGCTTGGCGAACTTTCTCAGCATAAAAGCGATAATCCCATGGCTTAATAGTGATATCCGCATCTTCTTTGTCGGCAATGGCCTGCATATCTGCCACTTCTTGCTCAACACGAGCGATGGCGGCTGGCCATACTTTCTTCATTAGTGCCATGGCATTGTCTGGCTTTTTCGCCATACGGTCTTCTAAGCGCCATGCAGCATAATTGTCATAACCGAGTAAGTTTACGCGTTCGTGACGTAATTTTAAGATTTCAGAAATAATCGCCTTATTATCTGCTTCATCACCATTGTTGCCGCGGTTGTAATAATTATTCCAGACTTTTTCTCTGATCTCACGCTCAGTGGAGTAGGTTAAAAATGGGTCCATTGAAGAGCGAGAGTTAGTAATGGCATACATCCCCTCTTTGCCACGCGCTTTCGCTGCCGCTGCCGCCGAAGTAATAAACGACTCAGGCAAGCCAGCAAGCTGCTCTTCGGTTAAATAGACCACATAGTTTTCTTCATCAGCCAGCACATTGTTAGCAAACTTAGTATGCAGTTTTGATAATTCTAAGTTTATTTCTGCGTAGCGTTTAGCATCATCGCCCGTCAAGGTAGCACCATTGCGGGCAAAGCCATCATAACGCATTTTGGTAATTCGCTGTTCCTCAGGGGTCAGCTTTTGGAACTCTTCGCCCTCGTAAACCGCTTGAATGCGTTTAAATAATTTTGTGTTTTGGGTGATTTTAGAGCTGTAGGCTGAGTACTTTGGCACCACGCGAGATTGAATATCGCGAAATTCTGGACTCGACAGGTTAGCGCTCCAAATACCGTAGTAGGTAAAAATGCGATCTAAAGCCGCGCCTGATTTTTCTAGTGCCACTATGGTGTTTTCAAATGTCGGCTTAGCGGGGTTGTTGGCAATTGCCTCAATTTCTTTGAGGTTGTCTGCCATTGCGATATCTACCGCAGGCTCTAATAGCTCTAAATCCATCTTGTCAAAATGAGGAACACCTTGGTAAGGTCCTGAAAACGGTTTTAGCAAAGCATTGTCATACTGTTTATCTTGCAGTAGTTTAACTTGTTGTGGTGCTTTATCTGCAGTACCTGCGCAGCCCGTAAGTGCCAAACACACAGCTGCACTTAGTAGAGTAATTGAAGGTTTAAACATAATGTTCCATCGCTTGTTGTTATGTTAGCCACAGATATTACCCATAGCAGACAAAAGTGCAATGTGTTTGCGAGCGGCATGCAATCACAAGCGATAGACTGACATCCCTGAGAGGCCCAGCACAACGCTTGATAGGCTAAGCTAGGCTAATTTTTTTCATCGATTGTTACAATTTAACTTGAAAAATAGGCCAAGATCAGCCAAGTTAGTAAAAAACTGATCTGTAAGGCAAACTGATGGAAGTTGGCATTTTCATTTATGACGGCGCGGAAAGTTTAGATTTTTGCGGACCATTCGAAGTATTTAATACGGTAAAACGGTTTATCGATACTCCCATCAATATCAGTATTGTTGCTCCCAGCCATATTCCAATTACTTCTCGTGGGGGAATGAGTGTAAACCCCCATTACAGTATTTATTCCCACCCCAAGTTCGACTTACTCATTGTCGTAGGTGGATTACATCAAAACATTTGTCGTGACCACAACGTCTTAAATTGGTTAGCAGAAACCGCTAACCACACCTCGCAGTGCGCCGCTGTTTGTACTGGCGTGTTTCTGTATGCCGAAGCAGGCTTAATTGATGGTAAACGCGTCACGACTCATTGGCAGAACTTAGATCAACTTAAAGAACTGTATCCGACACTCGAAGTAGTGGAAAATGCACGCTATGTTATGGATCAGAATTTTACTAGCTCTGCGGCAGTGTCGGCAGGTATTGATATGAGCCTCGCTTTAGTAGAAAAAAAGTTTGGCCAAGCCATTGCGATGGAAACCGCAAATTACATGGACTACGACTGGTCAGCAAACGAGTAAATAGTGTGGCTATTGTGAACTCCAGTGAAGGCGCTAATGCAACGCCTTCACTTCGTCTCCTTTATTTATACTTACCCGTTATGCTCATAAAGCAATGCCATTGCGATTATGATAACGTTGATAATCAATATCGGGACCCGCTGGCACCACCTGCGTTGGGTTGATCATGGTATGGCTAAAGTAATAATGACGCTTAATATGCTCAAAATTCACGGTCTCGGCTATTTCTGGCTGTTGATACAAGTCACGCACATAAGCACTTAAATTTGGGTAGTCTTCAATTTGCTTAAGGTTACATTTAAAGTGACCGTGATAAACGCTGTCGAAGCGGATCAAGGTGGTAAATAAGCGCCAATCGGCTTCAGTCAGTTGACCGCGCACCAAATAACGCTGAGCTGCTAAGCGTTCCTCAAGCTTATCCAGTGCTTTGAAAAGCTCAGTCACCGCTTGTTCATAAGCCGCTTGAGTAGTAGCAAAACCGGCTTTATACACGCCATTGTTGATGTTGTGATAAACGAACTCATTGATCTCGTCTATTTCTGCCGCTAATGACGCCGGGTAGTAATCGTCATAATTGCCTGTAATGTCGTTAAATGCACTATTGAGCATACGAATAATCTCACTCGACTCATTGCTGACAATACGGTCGCGGTGTTTATCCCACAGCACGGGTACCGTAACTCTGCCAGAATAACTAGGATCGTTTTTCGTATACAACTGATGCATAAAGTCTAAGCCAAACAGTTTGTCACCCACTTCTTCTCGTGCACTATTAAAGCTCCAGCCATAGTTGAGCATATCTGGGTCAACGATGGAGACATCAATGTGGGATTGCAATTGCTTTAACTGACGAAAAATCAGCGCGCGATGTGCCCAAGGGCATGCCAAAGAAACATAAAGATGATAACGCCCTGATTCAGCCTTAAATCCTCCCTCACCAGAAGGTCCCGCTTCGCCATTGGCCGTGACCCAGTTTCTTAATTTAGCTGATTCACGCTGAAACTTTCCTTCACTGCTTTTGGTGTCATACCACTTATCATGCCAAGTGCCATCAATTAATAATCCCATGCATCCTCCTAAACAATATCGCCAAAACGGCCTTGTTGATAGTCTCTCACCGCTTGGTGTAGCTCTTCTTGAGTGTTCATTACAAACGGTCCCATATGGGCAATACGTTCATTAATGGCTTTTCCGGCCAAGATGAGAAACCCCGCAGATTCTTGTGAGCGCAGCACAATGGGGTATTGGCTATCAAGCTCTAATAATGATTGTGTGCCATACTGTTGTAATTGGCCACTGTGAATATAAATCAACACTTTATCAAAGTGTGATAGGTCTAACTTCAGCTCATCGCCTGGTTGCAAACTGACATCGGCAAGTGCCCCCTGCCCTGCTAATTGTTGCAAAGGAGAAGCTAAGGTCTGCTCGCCAAGCTGCCAGGTTCCTGCCAGCGCTTTAAATTGGCTACCCGACCCTAAGTCTGTTACCGGCGCTGGATTGTCGGTGGTGTCTTGGTATTTGGGTGCACGCATTTTGTCTTTTGCTGGCATATTGAGCCAGATTTGAAAGCCATGCATCCCCTCACTGTCATTTAATGGCATTTCTGAATGCACCACTCCTCGACCAGTGCTCATCCATTGGACATCGCCGCTGCGGATCGCCTTTACATTGCCCATTTGGTCTTTGTGTTCAAACCCGCCTTTGCGGATATAAGTAAAGGTCTCAATACCGCGATGAGGATGTGCTGGGAAACCAGCCATAAAATCTTTTTTATCATCTGATTTAAGTTCATCAATCATTAAATAGGGATCAAGGCTTTTACCATCAAAACCAGCTATACGGTTAATTTTGACCCCAGCACCATCTTGAGTTGCTTGAGCACGCTTTAATTGTTTGAGTTTCATCTTTAGTCCTAGCAAAACTTATCTTGACACTAGAGTAGCAAAGCATAGTAAGATTAAAATTAGCGAAAATCGTCGCTTTCATTCGTTTTAGCAGAATGAAAAAGACAATTGTCTTAATGTAAAGCCCCATTACAGCTCCTTAGTTTGCAGCTTTTCTGCTGCTTCAAAATATGACTTTTGTCAGTGTTTTTACTGACAACCATCACTGTTACTTGTTACTAGCAAGCGCGATACTGAGCCTAACTTAACAAAGGAGGCCAGTTATGGAGCAGGTCATTAATATACAAGATATGAACTTTGCCTACGGCGAAAAAGAAATACTGCAACACCTTAACCTGAGTATGGTTAGTGGCAAGATCTACGCTGTCCTTGGGCCCAATGGCGCAGGAAAAACTACCCTCATTAATATTCTGCTCGGGCGACTTGCACCACAAAGCGGTCACGTTAGTATTCTTAATCGGCCACCAGGCAGTGATGATTGTCGCGCCCGAGTTGGTGCTATGATGCAAACCAGTAGCTTGCCTTTAAATATCAAAGTGAACGAGTTTTTACAGTTATTCTCGAGCTACTACCCCAAGCCATTTCCTATCACTGAACTGGTTACTCTGTGTCAGCTTGAGGGTGTCAGCGAACAAACCTTTGAAACCTTGTCAGGCGGACAGAAACAGCGTTTATTTATGGCATTGGCTCTGATAGGTAACCCCGACATTGTGATTCTGGATGAGCCCAGCGTTGGCATGGACGTGGAGTCAAGGCAACAGCTTTGGCAAGCGATTTTGGCACTAAAGCAACAAAATAAGACAGTACTATTGACCACCCACTATTTACACGAGGCAGAACACCTGGCCGATGAACTGTATGTTTTACAAGCTGGAAACTGCCAACCTTTAGCGGACATTCCAGAGTTCAATAACCATTATAAACGCTCTGAGATCCGCTTTTGCTGTGATGCCTCTGCTGCCGCTATTGTCTCGGCTTTACCGTTAGTGGAAATCAGCCATCAGCAAGGCAAATACACTATTATGACTGACAGTCCCAACCAGGTGTTATTGCAACTGCTATCACATTTTTCTGTGTCAGAGCTTGTGGTTTCCCCCCACTGCTTAGAGCAGAGTTACCTTTCTTACATGAACGCGAGGAGTGCTTAATAATGTTATCGTCAACGTCTATGATATTAGAGTGTAAAACGGACTTGCTGAGTACCTTTAGAAACAAAAGTTTTGTCATTCCAGCCACACTGTTCCCATGCCTGTTTTACCTCTTTTTTGGCATTGTGTTTAGCCCAGATAAAGCCCAAAGCTATATGTTTATCAATTATCTGATCTTTGGCATGATTGGACCGGCCTTGTTTTCGTTTGGGGTTAATGTCGCGCTGGAAAAACAAAATGGCTGGCTCACGCTTAAACAGTTAGCGCCAGTATCGCCCTACCAGTATTTAGTGGCAAAGTGTGCCAGTGCTATTTCGTTCTCGCTGATTGTCGCGCTATTAATGAGTGGGTTAGCACTCATGGCAGGGGTGAGTCTCGCCCTAACGCAATGGTTGATGGTTGTTGCAATTGCGCTTATTGGCACGCTACCGCTGTGTGTTTTAGGCTTGCTATTAGGAATGTCAGTATCAGTAAAAGCGGCCCCAGCCATTGTCAACCTAGTGTATTTACCGCTGTCTTTGTTATCGGGTTTATGGCTGCCAATCCACCTCTTTCCGGAAGTAATGCAGTGGTGCGCATGGCTATTACCGAGCTTTCACATTTCACAACTGGCACTAAAAGCGATTGATGCATCACTTGGCTATGTGTGGTGGCAGCATTTTCTGGTATTGCTATTGCAAACCATAGTGATGGTGGTCGTTGCTAAAGGTAAGTTTCAGTCGTAGTAATTAGTCAGCCCCCTTTCATTTAACCACTAGAACTTAATAAGCTTCCAGCCCAATATGTAACAATTGTGGGCTGGAAGTGGATGACAGAGGCTACTGCTGACGTGTAGCTAGCTTATGATCAATGCTCCATTGACCTGCACCGGATACCGCCAGTGCCAAAAAGCCACCCGCCATTGCGATATTTTTAAAGAACATCAAAAACTGCATTTGATCGGCTAAATCAAAATGAAACAACAAGGCACTGACGACACTAAATAAAGCAAATGCCAGTGCAGTCAGCTGGGTAAGGACACCGAATAGAATAAACACCCCACCTACTAATTCAAAAGCAATCACCAAAGGCAATAGCTCACCAGGTAAACCACTGGCAGCCATATAGGCTGCATTACCATCGTAATATTGGATTTTATTCACTGCCGCCAGAGTAAAGATGGCCGCCAATCCAACTCGTCCAAGTAGGGTCAAAAGTGCTGCAAACGGTGTGTTAGGCTTAATAATGTTGATCATGTTCATTTTTCTTTCCTCAATAACTGTTTGAAAAAACCACCTAGTGGCTAGTTGTTGAGAGAAAGTATATATCCGAAATAAACAAATAAAATTTATATATTTAAAACTACTTATTCTGTTTTTCAGAATTTAAGCGCTTGGTTTAATAATTAACTCAATATGAGCGCTTCATGGCACAAGTTGACATGGCAGCCGCTCATTACAACATACCCAGCTCAGCCCTTCCCCCTTTATTGTGGTTTGTCGTCAACGGCAGCAACAAGTAAGTCACGGCTCACCCAAAAACCACAAATACTGAGTACGACTAAGAATATGCCATACATAGAGCCAATATAAATCCAGTCAGTTTGATTGAAAAGCAAGCTTAACTTAGTGCCATCATTAAGGAAAAATACGTTCAGTAATGCGCTAAAAATGGTTATACGAAAGTAAATGGGCTTGTCCATATGACTGGCAAATGCAGCAATAATTAGGGCAAACAAGCAGACATAAAATCCAATCACCGACATGGCACCGGTGAGCATGCTGGGGTAAAACGCGACGAGCGAGAGGGTTACGGCGGCCCAGCCGGTGACGCTGTAAATCATTATCAATTCCCTTGAAAATGTAAATGGTGTTCAACATATAAGCAGACGGAAGTATGAGGTAATTTATCTCTTTTAGCAACTAAATCCGAGTCAAAACGCCGTGCCTTTTAACCTTCTGCTGGTTTAGCTCGACTCGGCCAACAGCTTTTCCACCCTGTGCTGCAAAATAGGTAGCTTGAGTTTCTCAAACCACGGATTCTTTTGTAACCAAAAGCGGTTTCTTGGGCTGGGATGGGGTAACGCTAAATAATGGTGATTTTGGTAGTCGCAGCTACTTACATTGGCCGTTAATGTACTAGCCGCGGTTAAATAATACTTTTGCGCGTACTGCCCTATTAGCAACGTCAGTTTGGATTGACGTAATGTGGCTAAAATAGAGCGATGCCAAGTTTGAGCACAAATTGATGGCGGCGGTAAATCACCGGATTTGCCTTTACCTGGGTAACAAAAAGCCATCGGAATAATAGCAAACAAGCTTGGGTCGTAAAATTGCTGCGAACTTACTGCTAACCACTCACGTAAGCGCTTGCCGCTAGCATCATTAAATGGTGTTGAGCTTTGGTGCGCCTTGATACCCGGCGCCTGCCCTATAATAACAATCCGCGCCCGCTCACTGCCTTGGATTATGGGGTTAGCTCCAAGTGGTAGTGAGTCATGACAAAGCTGACATGCGCGAACTTGTGAAAAGATATCCTGCAAACTAAAGCCTCAAAAATAACTCAGCGCTACGCTAACAAAATGCCTGCATAATTGCATTTCATTTTATTGTGAATGTTAGCACTCGAGGTTTAAAGGCTGTTCAGCAAATAAAAGCAAAACAGGCACAGTAAAACAACTGATAATCACTATCATTTAGCTGTTTATTCATGGATAATACTCGCTTATTTTTTGTTGATTTAAGAGGTCTATGCTGTGCCTGCGCTCGGTAACGCCAATCCGTTATTAAGTACTTATCAAGTACAAGTCGTTATTCGTTTTTTCATTGCAATAGTAGGCGGCTATTTTTTCACCGCCCTATGCGCCTCATTACTGGCATTATTATTACCAACCACGCACCTCGACGCGCTGCTATTCGCCTTATCAAGCAGCCTTATTTTTTATACCTTGGTGTTTATTGGGGTCTTTAGTTGCCGCTCATTTCGCCGCCTTTGTGTTGTTAGCACAATGACATTAACCCTGCTCTATGCCTTGCTGATATCACTTGGAGGGACGCTGTGAAAGACTCTTTTTTCCGCAGCATGAGCTGGTTACACACTTGGGTTGGGTTACTCGTCTGTTGGCTGTTATTGCTTATTTTTTTCGCCGGCACGACCAGCTTCTTTCGTCATGAGATCAGTTTTTGGGCACAACCAGCGGTTCATGACTTACCCGACTATAACCCAGCTTTACAACGCCAAATCGTCAGCGACAGCATTGCTAAGCTGCAACAGCAGGCCGCTGACGCCCGTTCATGGCGTATTGAAATGCCCACCGAACGTCGCCCTAGCCTGCTATTAATTACTTCGCAACAACCTGAAGCCGGAGAACGTCGTGGTAAACGCGAATTTAATTACTATAATCCTTTGACGCTTGAGCCATTACCTGACTATCGCGAAACCCGCGGCGGTAACTTCTTCTACCGCTTACATTTTGACCTGCATTATATGGATGCCATTAGTGCACGCTGGATAGTCTGTTTTGCTAGCTTATTTATGCTGATCGCTTTGGTCTCGGGCGTGGTGATCCACAAACGTATTTTTAAAGATTTATTTCAGTTTCGCAGCGGCAAAGGACTCAGGAGCTGGTTAGACGGCCATAATGTGTCTTCGGTTATTGCCCTGCCCTTTCATATTATGATCACCTACACCGGATTGGTGACGTTGATTTTTATGCTGTTGCCACAGCCACAAAAACAGCACTTTGGCGACCGTCAAGCCGTGCGCGCGGAGCAATTTCCTTTCTCAGCCAGTATTGAAAAAAGTGGCCAGCCTTTACAGCAGATAGCACTTGGTACCATTCTGGATCATTATTTTACTAACAATAATGACCTACCCATTCGCCGCATTAGTATCTCATCGCCTGCGGATGCCAATGCCACAATAAAAATCTATGCTAATGCCGTGCGCCAAGTGCAGGACGATCCACCTGGTTGGATGTATCAGGCTGCCAGTGGTGAGTTGCTGGCCACTCAGCATACCGAGTTGTCAGCAGCAGAAAAACTCTATGGTGGCATGATTGCACTGCACACTGGTCGCTTTGCTGAGCCTATGCTACGTTGGCTCTATTTCCTTTGTGGTTTGGCCGGCTGCGCCATGATTGCCACGGGCGCGGTGATGTGGGCAAAACGACTGCGACAAAAATCTAAAGCGACCGGTAAGGGTCCCTTTGGCTTGCGCTTAGTGGAAGCATTGAATCTCGCCACCATCATGGGGCTTCCAGCTGCCACTGCGGCTTTTTTTCACGCTAACCGTCTGCTGCCTATTGACCTTATAGGCCGAGCCGACAAAGAGGTTTTGGCCTTCTTTATAACTTGGGGCGCATTCACATTGGCTGCATTCGTCAGTGCCTCGCGGCGCTCTTGGTGGTTTGCTGCACTGAGCAATGCCCTATTATGGGGCACATTACCATTGGTGAATATGCTTGTAACATCAGACAACACCCTAATTTATCTCTACCAGCAACAGTGGCTTCTGTTTGCTGTTGATGCAATTGCCATTATCACAGCAATTGGTTTTCTAATTCAGGCCAATAAACTGAAGTTAACAGCAAGCTCCTCTGCAGCTAAAGGTAAGCGCATTAAACGCGAGGTAGTCGATTCATGATGTTGGTTGCTTTAATACTGTGTTTAATGGCCTTCGTCGGCTTTGCGCTCAGCAAACCAAACCACTATAAAGAGGTCATGGGCTGTCGGCCTTCAACACAACTTTGCCGCCAGCTCAATCTGCTGAGCTGGGTTCTGCTCAGTATCAGTTTTGTGCTAGCAATTAAAGAGAGTGGGGCATATGGTAGCCTTGAGATACTAGGTTATATGACTTTCTCGGTGTTGTTGTTGGTGTCGCTATTGGCGTTGCGGCCAACCTGGTTGAGATCATTATTTTACCTACTTCCTGCTGCGCTTATTGTCTCCTTACTGATATAGATCAGAGTTTAATCAAGGCGCCGTAACTGGCGCCTTTTTTGGATCATGATTTTACTAGCTTTGGATTGTTAAGCCATTGAAGTAAAATGTTTTTGTCTAAAAATCACACAGTGTTATGGCAATACAACAAGGATTTACTAACTTATTGCCCATTAAGTTAGTAAAAAGCTGATCTATTAGTTCGCACGCCTATCATTAGTTAGTAAAATGCTGATCTCTACTAGCAAACACATTAACTAGGTTAGTAAAAAACGGATCTGTGTAATGCCATTTCCGCTTTTGTTGGTATAAGTCTGATCCATATTATCAGCCCCGATAACACAACTAAGTAAAATACTGATCCATAAACATTGAGTTAGTAATTTGATGATCTCTAATGCTAGCAGAGGAAAACACGATGAGTGGCTAGAATTCTTTTATAAGCTAAAAACACAACGAATAAATGCAAAAAGAAGGGTGGTAATAAATGCAAGACTATCAATTTAACATAATAATCTAATCACTACATTTATCGTCTCTCTAGTGATCGCGGTTAACCGTTTCATCATGACAGCACAATTAAGTCATAAAACAAAAGATACCCAAGTAAACACGCTTATGTTTACTTGGGTTATAGCGCTAAGGCGTATTATTCTTGTTGCCACTCAAGCTGCATGTCCCACACATATCGATGCTCAGGCTCAAGGGGCTGCTGAGAGTCGTCTACTTGTTGCAGCACATTTTGTGCCTCAACTAGGGTAGCATCGCGACCAAACAAGTAACTTTGCTCAGCAACTATGGTTTTATAGGCTTTATTCAAAGCCAACGCTCGTTCTTTAGAAGGGGTAATTAACTCATACAAATTAGTGGCGGATTTGACCTTTTGTTTATTCACTGTTCCGTCTTGATTGAACCAACGCATTAGCATTTCTTGGTTTTGTCTAAACTCATCGCCACCGCCGACACGCATCATATAGGTTAAGAACTCACCTTGCGTTTCGCCCTTATTTGGCACGTCAGTCATGGCTTTTAAATCAATGTAGCCCCAACCAAGCTTACCTTCTACTTTTCTGGCAAAAGAAAATGTTTGATCATAGGTTGAGCCAATGGTCTTATGACAACCATTGCAAAAAGCGAGCTCCTGTTCATGCTGTGGTCGTAACTGCCCCTCTTTATCCTCTATATAGCCATTTAGAGTCCAACCAAAGTTATTATTAATTCCTTGGTCACCTAAATAAAGCGTTTGTGGATAATTTTCAAAGGCTTTTTCTTTTGCCTCGCGGTAATAGGCTGCGCCCAACGATTGCTTTGACTTGAAGTTGTGCTTTTTCATATAACGCACTTCTTTCATTCTTGGTGCATTAAAGATATTCCCTTGCTCATCTACTCCAATGTACCTTACGGTATGTAAAAACTCTGTATTCTCAGGGTACAGTTCGTGAGCCAGCTTGATGCTGTTGGCATCGCCGACATAGTATTGTCTGGCTTTAATTTTAGTGATGCGACTAAGCACACCATCGCCATTCAAGTCCGTACCAATTTGCGATTCTGAAATTTCTGGAGTAGTTATGGTGTCAAGCCCCTTTACAGCCATCTCCACCAAACTGAGGTTGGCAAGGTAGACGTCTTTGCTGAAGCTGCCAGAGGTTTCCCTAAAGGCATCGGCAAGGCGGATCATGACATCACCGGTGGAGCCATTGGTTGGCCAAAAGGTACTAGGAAAGGGCTTGTAATTAAACGCCACCCAACCACTGCCGTCTTTAGCAAAGCCTTGCTCATCGAACGCCTGCTCAGGATAAGCTAAATTTTCAATCGGGGTAATCTCGCCCTTCCAGCTTGGATCGGCTTTTAGCTTTTCAATCAGGGGAGCGTAGTTGTCTTGATTGACCCAGTTAGTAATATCTTGATCTGAGATATTGGCAATAAGCTCAGAGCGATCTTTGAATAGGTTTTTCCAATGGTTCTTAAAACCTAAATCAGAGAATTCATAGGCACCTTGTAAGTTGCCATCACGCATCATATTAGGTCGCTTTTTATCATCATAAGACTGGTGACAAGCGTAGCATGGGTTATTCACGCCATCGGTTTTGGTGTAGCACTGCGGCGGGATCACCGATTCAGGGTTATATACTTCATCATGCGCCATAAACGCCGTAGCAGGAATATCATCTCCCTCAGAGTAGGGCGCAGTGACAGGGGAGCTCAGCACCTTGGTGCCGTTTGCGGTAACAACTGGCGGCTCCTGGCACCCTGTCATGAAGACAGCTAAAGAGACAGCAATAAAGCTAACGTATTTCACTTTTATGACTCCAAAAAATAGTTAAAAAAAGGCAGTGCCTTAGGCACCGCCGGGCGTAATCTAAATCCGTTATCGATTACTGTGCTTTAGGGTCATAAAGCCAAAGCGTATTGTTTTCTTGGAAGCCATCTTCACCGATGATGATACGGCCGTCTTCCATTACGATGACGTTATCAGGCTGAGAAAGCTGGTTTACATCGCAGCGTTCTGCCCCTGTTAATGACGAACGGTAAGTGCCACCCATTACCACAGGTTCAATGCGCGTTAGGTTGTAACTGTTATCAATATGCGCACGGTATACACCACCACAGTCTTTCACTCGTGCAGATAGCTGAATATCACCCTTACCATTAGTCATGGTTTTATCGATATCCGCAATGCCGATATACATATAAGCTTTATCTACGACTTCGCCAGCCACCACATCTTGACCAGTCACCGCTTCTAACACGCGATTATGATTGATGCTGATCCCTTCAAGCTTACGCCATTCGGCCGTAGCACCCATTTGACGAGCGGCTTGACGAGACTCTAGGAAGATTGCACGATTGTCCATCGGCTGACCCGCTGTCACCAAACCACCGCCATTTTCTACGCTAGGATAGTTAGCAGCGCCCTCGGCCCATGCTTTAACATCCGCCACTGATAAGTAGCTGGTTTGGCCATCAACGTAGTCTGAGGTATCAATGTTGTCGTATTGTGCAACCCAAGTTTCTATTTCAGCATTGCTTCCGGAGCCCAGTTCTACCCATGAAACATCAAACCCGGTTACCGCTGGATCGGATAGTCCTGCGTCTTGAGTAAGTTTGGCTGCATACAAAGTACCAGAACTTAGGTCTTCAGGCTGATCAGCAACAAACTTAAATAGCACGCCACCGGTATCATCTTGTGATGAGTAAACAGTGCGACGGTCAGGCATAACTACTGAGTTTTCATGCTCATAACGACCAATAGTGAAATGCTTAACGACATCCGGAGTATCTGATGTTGGGTTTTGAATTTCAGCAATATAGCCATAGCGATATGGATTAGGGAAGTCAGGGGCAGTTAGCGCTTCCATGGTATCGTTACCAGTTTCGCTAGGGTCGTTCCAGGCTGGGTCTTGAGTTGAATCAACCGATGACCAAACGATCCACTCTTCTGAAGTCAGTGGCGTGCCCCAAGGAGATACTGAGCCAAAACAGTTTGCTGCCGTACCTTTAACGCCATCGAAGTCCACCATCATGGCTTCTTCGATAGACCATTGACCACTGGTCGCTTTGCTCATTTTTAAGCGACTTACGCCACCAGGGTAGGCCTCCCAGTTAGTAAACAAGTAGCCCGTATCGGCATCAACAGGAATGAAACCATTAAAATCAGGGTTGTCATTTTTAATGATTTCTTCACCGGTAGAAATGCTGTAATGAACGCCTAAACCGCCCGCTAAACCTTTGTCGCCAAGCTCATCAAAGGTATCGCCAGTTTGGCCAAGAATTTGATATTGGCCAATCGCCGACACCACGGTTTGCTGTTCCATGGTTGATGCCGGCACTGGAGCGCTGGCAATGGCCGCTGGTAGGTTATTAAAGTTAACCCCAGTTAGAACACCTACAGTACCGGTATTAAATGGCTTGCTGTTAAAGCTGTCGGTTTCCGTATTGCTGTCATTAGGGTGCTGAACGTTAAAAAATAAATCCCCACCTTCTGATAAGAACAAGCCAGTTACTTCTGCACCTGCAGGTACCGTGGCTATGCGCACTAGGCCAGGTACGCTGTAACTGCCATCACGACCATCTACGCCATCTTGACCATCTTGACCGTCTTGGCCGTCAGTGCCATCTTGACCATCCGCACCGTTTTGGCCGTTACTACCATTACTGCCGTCAACGCCATCTTGGCCAGCACTGCCTTGTTCACCTTGAGGACCAGCAGGACCAACAGGCCCTTGCTCGCCATCATCGCCATCACACGCTGTGAGAGACATTGCAACCGCCGCTGCAATCAGAGAATATGCTACACGCTTCATGTTTTACTCCAGTTCCGATGTATTGTTTTTGTAAGCGTGCAATAGTGTGCAGTGTCCCTGTTACAGTTAACCGACTAATTTATTAACCCTTTCCTACAGGATTAAGACACTGGTGTGAATACCCAATACAGGTAAATTTGTACAGGGGGTTTACAGTCAATATAAATAGCCTTGCAGTGGTTATTGTGAAATGGGTTTATGCTCCATAAATATCAGCTCATCGCTAGCAAAACCTTTTTCTGTGGCTGTTGCGATAAAATTATCCATTACTGCTTCATCAACTGTGGGGGTTCTAGACAGTAACCACAGGTAATCACGGTTGTAACTGGTAACATAGGCATATTGATAATCGCTGTCTAATTCAAACACCACATAGCTGCCATAGAATGGCCCAAAAAAGGAGACCTTTAAATGTGCGGTATTCTCATCTTCAACAAATTTAGCTTTGCCAATGGCCTCTTTCCAGGTTTGTTCTGCAGTAACATACCCTTTATTGATTACTTTAATGCTACCATCATCATTTAAGCTATATGCCGCTGTGACGTTTTGCATTCCTCGCTCAAAGGAATGGTCTAAGCGCGCAATTTCATACCAAGTACCGGCATAGCGCTCTACATCAAACTGTTTTACCGGCTTAATATTTTCTGGTAACCCCGTGCATGCAGTTAACAGCAGCATAAAGAAAAACAGGGATAGGTGTTGATATTTCATTATTTATTTCCTTCTTCAAACGCCAATAATACGAGAAAAATTTCCATAAAGTTTAGCTTAAATATCATTTTCGCCATATTGGGAAAGGATTTATTAAGTGCTTCTAACCAGCGATTGTTTTACTATTTAGTATAAACTCTCTCTAGAGGTCGCAATGCAAAAGGAACAGAACAAAAAAATACTAACTCGAGGGCTGGGTGCTGAAAGTGGCTTACTTGCTTTCTACATTGAACATGCGCCCCCTTTACCTCCTTACCAGGATTGTCAGCAAGTGCTGCCTCTGGCACTTGGAGAAGTGGCTCATATTGGTGCTCAGTGTGGCAATGGCTGGCGTAAAATTTTTAATGTTTTTGCCAAAACCTTGGCCGCTGGCGCTTTTTTAGATCATCAAATTACTAACTATGAGCGCTGGCAAGACTACCGCGACAACCAATTACTGCAATCCAACTCACAAGAAGCGCTGCTGTTCAGTCCACCAGACTTAGCTGCAAACCGCTATCAATGGCACATTATCGCAGGTCGCACCTATGCAAAAAAGCTACTCAGAGATCACGTTTTTACTAACAACTTGGTTTGGTTAGACAGCGAATTCGCGGTTGACTATGAGCGCCGCCTAATCGTTTCACCGTTTCTTGACTATCGGCAATTAAGTAACATTAAAATCAATAAGTTAGTTAATATAATTAAACAGGCTTCCGGATCGAACAATGATTAAAAGAAAAAATAATTAACGACTGAGATCAGCTTTATACCTAGTAATATACTGATCTCTACTTGTTAGTTGCAGACTGTAAAGATTAAGAGATCAGGATTTTACTAGCTAACCTGTAAGATTTTTCTTTTATTTCAATAGGATCATATTTTTACTAAGTTAGTATTCAAGCCATGCCGTAAGGGTGAGCAGGGTACTTAGTATTTTTGCGTATTGTAGCCGGCAAAACCGAGCGCTTTAAAGTAAGGCCTCGCCGGCTTAAACCCAGCATTATCAAGCAGTTCAGCCAAGCGCATTTTATCGAGTGGGTAAAATTCCCGTTCAAAGTTCACCCTCATGCGCTGCTCGCCGGCGTCCGTTAAGCCTAGCTGTTTGCATACCAAAAGCTGTGCTTCACGCTCAAATGGAGTGACAGGGCGCTCAAGGTCGGCTAAGAACAAATAGCCGCCATTTTTTACTTGCTGCCCCATTAACCGAAATAGCGTTTCTTTATCACCGTTATCGCTAACAAAGTGCATAACGAGCAGGCACAACACCACATCGACCTGATACTCATCGGCTTGCAGCGGACCATGATGAAGCGTGACACGCGAATCTAGTTCAAGCTTATTAAAGTGCTGCTCTGCAATTGCAAGCATATCAGCCGATGTATCTTGGGCAATAAACGTCCAACTGGGGTTTATTTTGGCCAGTTCAATAATCTCTTTTCCTGTACCGGCACCAACCACCAAAATTTTGGCTTGTTGTGGATACAGCGCCATAAGTTGCGCGGCGGTTAATTGATGCAGTAATTCATAACCTGGCACCAACTTTGTAATGCGCTTATCGTAATGTAGTGCTTCCTCACCGTTAAAAGTAGGCATATTCTGCTCCTTAAATTACTGAATGCGTAGTACTCGGCACATTGTTAAGACTCAGGAATGAAGGTTAACGCCGAATACCCGCCGGGCCGCTTATTCACGTGTATGCGGGTAGCAATACGTTCACTCATTTGCGCCACATGGGAAATCACCCCCACTTTACGCCCTTGAGACTGTAAGGCATCCAAGGCATCAATAGCAACCGCCAGAGTCTCTGGATCTAAGGTACCAAACCCCTCATCAATAAACAGCGAGTGGATCTGCACCTTATTGGCCGACAATGCCGCCAAGCCTAACGCTAGTGCCAAAGAGACTAAGAAAGATTCGCCACCAGATAAGGTATTGACGCTACGCTGTTCATCAGCCATATCCTTGTCAATAATAGCAATGTCCAAAGATTGCTCAATGGTAGTCAGCACATAGCGCTTCGACAAGCTGCGCAACTGCTGATTTGCGTATTGCAGTAAAATCCGTAGGGTTTGCGTTTGCGCCCAGTTACGCAACTTTTTACCTGTGGCATCGCCAAGCAGCTTGTCTAATAAATACCAGTGTTCGTAATCTTGCCGCTGTTGCTCAAGTTGGCTGGCTTGGGCGGCAAACTTTTCGCGGTTTTGGCTGTCGAGTTCTAGATGTGTTTGCACCTGCAATAATTGTTGCTGAGTTTGCTGCAACTGCTGCTGCAATTCATTCAGTTGCTGTTGCAACTGCTGCTGCAATTCATTCAGTTGCTGTTGCAACTGCTCCTCATCAACTCCCTCAGGGTAGTGGGTGAGAAGCTGTTCGATTTCTTGCTGTTGGTGCTGCTGCTGTAATTTGGCTTCATGTTGCTGCTGGGTTAATTGGTTATATTGGCGGATCACTTCCTCTGCTGGTGCCAAAGGCTCTCCCAGCAAAGCGTGTAACTGCGCTACATCTTCAATGCCATGATCTTGCGCCAGCCATTGCGCTATACGCTCATTGAGGGTGTGTAATCGTTGTTTTAGATCCTGTTGCTGCGCCTGCAGTTCCGTGATGCTGTGCCTCGCTTTCTCAAGCTCTGTAACAGCCTGATTATAGGCAATCACAGCGTCATGAAGCCTCTGCTGTGCCTGCTCAAGGCCATGTTGATACTCTGCAATCCATTGCTCTCGAGTTTTGTCCGCTGGCAAATAGGCTTGCCGTTCAGACGCCAGCTCCTGCAGCGCTTGTTGGTGCTGATCTCGCTGTGACTCAAATTGCCTAAGCTGCTGTTGTTGGTAACTGCGCTTTTCTTGCTCAGCATCTTGTTGCTGTAGAGTGTTTTTTATTTTTTCTTGCAGCGTCTCAACGTGTTGGCATAACTGTAACCAGCTGCTCACCTGACTTTCTAATTCCTCCAGTGCCTCAGTGTCGCTGTCACTAAAGCGCTGCCACCAAGCTGGTTGCGGTAGCAATTGCTGCAGTCGCTGTTGCAGCTCATGGACGCTGTGTTGATATTTCGCCACCTCACCTTCAAGTTGCGCCTGTTGTTGCGTAAACGCGGTTTGTTCTTGCTGCGACGCCGTGAGTTGTTGCTGTATGGCATCAAGCTGCTGCTGAGCTTGCTGGCATCGTTGCCATTGTTCATCCTGCTGAGTTCTTAATTGATTGAACTGAGCGCGCGCTTGTTGCGCCTCTTCGAGTCGCTGCTGTGCCAGCTCGCTGGTTACATTGTGATAGTCGCTAGGGAGCGCATTCAATTGCTGTTGCTGTGTCTCAATGGCTCGCTGAGATTGCGCCAATTCATGTAGTGTGGACTGTAATAGGGCGTTTTCACGCTCTTTTTGTCCAACTAATTCATTGTAACGTTGCAGCACTTGTTCTCGCGCTTGCTCCGCTGCATGAGTCTGTCCACGGAAATCCTCTAACAACTGTTGCCAATGCTTATCAATGTGTTCGACGGCATAAGGGTGATCTTTAGCGCCACACACCATACACTCTTGTCCTGGCTGTAACTGGGCTCTTAAGTGGCTAATACTGTCGCTGGCACGAAGCTGTACCTGCGCTAAGTTGTCCTGCGATAAGGCAACCCGCTGCTTAGTCAGTTCATCTTGTTGTTTGGTGTCTTTAAGCTGCTCTTCAAGACGTTGCAGCGCTATTTGATGTTGGGTTTGCTGGATCTGCAACTGCGCAAGGTGCTCTTGCTGTTGTTCGAGTTGCTGACGGCTCTGTAGTGCTTGAGTCCAGTTGCTGACTTGCTGATTAACATCAAGGTCTTTAAAGCCAGCTAGTTTTTGTTGCAATGCGCTCAGTTGTGATTGTTCATTTTGCTGCTGTGATTGCGCTTGTTCAAACTGCTGACCTTGCTGTTGCAACCGCTCAGCTAATTGTTGCTGTTGATTTGGTAAGCTACGTAATTGTTGTTGGCGCTTAGCCAATTGCTGTTGCTGAGTGATTAAATCTTGAAATTGTGGCTTTAGCGCCGACCACTGCTGGGCAATACCAGCAAGCCACTGCTGTTGTTCTTGCTTCTTTTCTAGGGCTTGCAACTCAGCCGTTACGTCTGATACTTGCTGTACCAGGGCTTTGATACGCTTATCATATTGCTGCACCAGCGACTGTGCTTCTTCATAATGGCGATTTACTTGTTGCTGTTGCACTTGATGCTTGGCGTGCTCTTCATCAATTTTTTTCACTGCAGCAAAACTATCCGAGAGGCTATCAAACTCTGTCTGCAATTGCTGTAAAGTGTATTGCTGTTGTTGTTTATTTTTCTCACACGCGGCAATCTTAGCCTCAAAGTCTTGTTCACGTAGATGTTTTAGACGTTGTTCCAGTTCATGCGACTTTGCTTGAGCCTGTGTTTGTTGCTCAACATTATCGCGCATTGAGTTAGCTTTGCTGATTTGCTGTGCTTTTTCTTGCTGCGGTGCTAACTGAGCAAGTTGCTGCGCTAGCGTCTGCAACTTCGACTCGACTTGATTAAGCTGCTGTTTTCGTTTTGCTAGAGCATCGAGCCACTGTCGCTGCGCGTTAGCAGTATTAAACTGTTGCTGATGGGAATCTCGTTGCTGAATGAGTTGCTGTTGTTGTTCATGCAATGTGTGCTGTTGTTCTTCAGTGAGCAGTTCAATCTCACCGAGCTTGTCCTCTTGGCGCTGCAGTAGCTGCTTTTTTTCTTTGTGCGCTTCGAACACCGCTTGACCTATTTTACTGAACTTCTCTGTGCCAGTAAGACACTCAAGCAACTGGGCGCGCTCATCACCACTGGCTTTTAAAAAAGCGGCAAATTCATGCTGAGCAAGTAACACAGCTCGGGTAAACTGCTCAAAGTTCAAACCAACCAACTGTTCAATTTTTTGCTCGGTTTCACGTTTACCCTCACACACCAAGGTCTCTTGCGGCCAGGTATACAACTCCAGTTTCGCTGTTTTCAGTTTTCCAGCGCTCTTTTTTCTCGCCCGCTCAACCGACCAACAAGCCAGATAGCGTTTACCGTCTTGGGCTAAAAACTGAACCTTAGCCGAGCCGGATACGCAACCACGACGTAATAGGTTTCTAGGGTCATTGAGTTTTATATCATCGCCATTGAAGGCCACCGTCTTTTTATCATCTGATTTCAATCTGGCTGTTTTGCCATACAACGCCAAACAAATAGCATCCAATAAGGTACTTTTACCGGCGCCAGTGTCACCGGTAATCGCGTATAAGCCAGTATCACTCAGCGGCGCAGCAGTGAAATCAACGTCCGCGTCAACAATTGAAGCCAAGTTTTCTATGGCTATTTTTTCCAGTTTCACCGGTTAGTCCTCCATGGCTGTGATAACGGCGGCAAGTTTGTCATGTAACGCTTTAGGTGCCGTCTGTTGCTCGGGGTCAATATTACGGTAAGCAATATCCAGTAGCGTATTCACGCTTAACGACTCCACCTTACCAAGATCTTCAAATTGCGATTCTTTATCCTCATCCGCTTTACTTACCCGTTCGATACCGCAAAACAGTAGCGGCTTATCTTTTAAAGCGGCATCAATCTCTGCCCGAAAACGACTGCTAGATTCAGTAGCACTGAGGCGCAAACGCACATAAGGTTTTTCTTCATATTGCCCAAAGTCAGTATTGCTTATTTGTTCGCATAGCTCATCAAGCGTGGCAGCACCTTGCTCTGGGATATAAAGAAGGTGTTGAAATCTTGGAATGTAAAGGGGCTTTACATCCAGCAAGTCGCTATCAGAAAACTCTAACAGTAAAACCTGGTGCTGATAGTTACGTTCAGAAAAGGACATTGGCAGCGGGGTGCCGCTATAACGAATTGCATTTTGCTTTGCAACAGTTTGTGCCTTATGCAAATGACCAAGCGCGACATAATCAAATTGCTCGCCAAACACGTTTGCAGAAACAGCATCAAAGCCACCGATATTGATATTGCGCTCAGAATCTTCAGAGATACTGCCACCTTTAGCGTGTAAGTGTCCCATTAAAATAATCGGGCCTGATGGCTTGGCAATAGTTTCGATGGCTTGTTGGTAGGCCTGTGCAACCCCTTGTTGGTAGCTATTATCGCCACTTTGACGGGGTAAATCGCCACCACGCAGGAAGGGCATAGCAACCACATGAGCGGTTGTCGTTGCGGTTGCTAAGGTTAGTACCACCTGCTCTGGTGCGTTTTTGTCAAAGTGACCCACGACATGGGTATTAAAGGATTGCAACAGCGGCTTGGCGGTTTCAATGCCACTAGCAGAGTCATGATTGCCAGCTATCAACACAATATGGAGCTGAGGTAATTGTTTTGAGATGTGCTGAATGAAGGTGTAGAGTTGTTTTTCGGCGCTGGCAGGGGGAGTGGCGGTGTGGAAAATATCCCCGCTAATAAGCAGAATATCAACTTGATGCTGCAGCAGCGTATCGCTTAGCCAATCTAAAAATTGCTGATGCTCAGCTGCTCGTTCATGTTCATAAAACGATTGCCCTAGGTGCCAATCAGATGTGTGTAAAACCTTCATTTAGCGTTCCTTTTCCAATAGAAACGCTAATATAACATCGTCTGGCGATGTTCGTCTTGTGCTTATTCAATGGTGTTAGCTCAATGGCTCAGTTGCCACCATGCCAACATAATCACTGGCAGTGCCAATAAAAAGAACATCGCTGGTACTTTAATGACACGCTTTTGCTTTTCTTGCACTCGCTTGATCGCGGATTTTTCATTGCAAGCGGCTACCTTATCAACGTAAAAATAACCTTCGTCTAAGTAACCTTTACAATTTTGTTCGTCTGCTGGAATTGCAACAAACTTCTCTTGTTTTTTTAGTATGTAGAAATCCATACTGCCCACCACATTTCTTCGCTAAACGGGTATTTAGTACAGAGCAAAACTAACGCCAGTTTTACCCAGAGCTTGTGAAGTGCGCGATTTTAAAGACAAACTTGGGTCAATATCAACCACTAATTCTGTTTTTTTTATTTATTTATAAAATAGAGACAATAAGCTAACAAAATACCTTCTTGGCATGTTAATTTACGAGCCAGACTCAACTAATAATATGACTGTATAACAACCACTTATAAACGTAGGTGGTAGAGGTATCCACGCCGTCAGACAATTTTGTTACTTTATCTCAAAATTTTGCTTTGTGAAGTATTCTTTGTCACTTTATTGACACTGACGATCCGCTTGCAACTGCTACACGAGCGCTAAACTTAATTTTGCGTCATAGCACGGTGGCCAGCCTTAACCTATTGAGAAAAAGAATGATAAGAACGCTCACCTTACTCACGCTGCTGAGCAGCGTAACCCTTTCCACCATGGC